>JAJFMR010000054.1 GCA_020696915.1 Rhizobiaceae bacterium
TTCGATGGATCGGTAGCCCGAAATGTTCTTTGCCTCGATACCCGGAAACACCACGGTGTCGAGCAGGCGCTGATACGCGTCGGCGTTTTCGGGCGTTGTGTATCCGTGCCAGATGCGCTTGATCATACGACCGTCCGCCAAGAGGTAGTATCCGAGACTATGGGTCGACCCCCAGGTGCCTGCAAGAGGCGGGAACCCGTTGCAAGGCGCCGGCGCCCCGCGGCCAGAGAGCCCAGCTTGTTTTTGAGTGTTCTTCCGACGCGCCGGATGTGCAAAATGCAGCCCGACGCCAATTTGTGGAAGAGACGGCATGACCGACATCGGCCCCTTCATTATCGACGCAGACTGGCTGGCCGACAATCTCGACACACCCGGCGTGTCGATCGTCGATGCCTCCTGGTACCTGCCCGCGCAGGGACGGAACGCCAAAGCCGAATATGAGGCCGCTCATATCCCGGGGGCGGTGTTTTTCGATCAGGATGCCGTCGTCGACCCCGATTCCAGCCTTCCGCACGCTCTCCCGGATGCAAGGACCTTCGCCCGGCATGTCGGGGCCATGGGGATTTCTGCCGACGACACGATCATCGTCTATGACGGTCCAGGGGTGTTCTCGGCGCCGCGTGTCTGGTGGATGTTCCGCATCATGGGCGCTCCCGAGGTGTTCGTGCTCGACGGCGGCATCGACCGCTGGAAGGCGGAAGGGCGCCCGGTCTCCGCCGAACCGACGAAAGTGGCGGCCAATGTGTTTTTCGCCGAGCTCGACTCTTCCAGGGTCGCCTCGCTCGAGGAGATTCGCGGCATCGTTCGTTCCGGCGACAGCCAGATTGCGGACGCGCGGCCGGCGGGTCGCTTCGAAGGTCGCGAACCGGAGCCTCGCCCCGGCATTCGCGGCGGCCACATGCCGGGCGCCAGGAGCCTGCCTGGATCGTCACTGTCCTCAGGCGGCAGCCTGCTTTCGCCCGACGAGCTTCGCCGCCGCTTCGCAGACGCAGGCATCGACCTGTCGAAGCCTGTGGTGACGTCCTGCGGGTCCGGCGTGACGGCAGCCATCGTGACGCTGGCCCTGGAGACGCTGGGCCATTCCCGCCACAAGCTCTACGACGGCTCGTGGAGTGAATGGGGCGGGCGACCGGACACGCCCGTTGCCACCGGCAAGGAATGAAGATGAGCGATACCGACAGGGTGGAAGCGATCGCGGTAACGGTCACCTTTCTCGAAATGAAGGCACCGCCGACCGCCTATGCGCACCCGCCGGTGAACCGGCACGTGGCGCTGCTGAAGACGCGCAGCATGCCGCTGCATTTCTATCGCTATCTGATGGACCGGGTCGGCAGGAAATGGCACTGGGTCAACGTGCTGCGCATGAGCGACGAGGAACTGGCGGCTTCCGTTCACAGCCCCGACCGCGACATCAGGGTGCTTTATCTCGACGGCTCGCCGGCCGGCTTCTTCGACATCAAGCCGCATCTGCCGGAGGAGGTGGAGCTCGCCTATTTCGGAATGATGGAGCACGCCATGGGGCAGGGTCTCGGCCGCTGGTTCCTGGGCGCCGCCATCGAGGCGGCGTGGTCGCGCCGGCCACGCCGGGTCAGCGTCCAGACCTGCACGCTTGATCATCCGGCAGCACTTCCGCTCTACCAGAAGCTCGGCTTCGAGCCGGTCGGACAGAAACAGGAAGAAGTCTGGCCGATGACTTTCCGGCAGCGCTCGGACAGCGTCATGCGCTCCTGAGCCCTCCGGCCGGCCCTTCTCAGGCGGTGCGGCCCGTCACTTCGGTGCGGCCCGGTGCACGCGGCAACAGCACGTCAATGCCGAGCAGGCCCCGCATTTCCGGCCTGGCCTTTACCAGGTCGGCGATCGAATGGCGTTCCAGCACGGCAAAGAACGCGCCGAGCGCCTCGCGCAGCGCGGAATTCAGGGCACAGCTGTCGATCAGCGGGCATTCGGTCGCGTCGGTCTCGAAACATTCGGCCATGACGAAACTTTCTTCCGTCACGCGAACCACGTCGAGCAGCGAGATGTCTTCTGCCGGTCGGCCGAGCCGCACCCCGCCGCTTCGCCCGCGCACGGTCTCCACGAACCCTGCCTCCACCAGTGGCTGCATGATCTTGAACAGATACAACTCGGACAGGGAGTATGCGCGGGCGACTTCGGGGATGCGGCTCAGCCGGCCGGAATTCGTCGCACAGTACATCAGGATGCGCAGAGCATAGTTGGTCTGGCGCGTCAGCCGCATTGTTCAGGTTCCTCGCCGCCTTCCGACGTTACGAACATGGCCTATACAATCGAAGGACTTCACACAAGGCAGGGAGGGAATGCATCTGGAACGAACTGCGGTCGTCGACGGGCCAGACCCGGTCGGCAGGGAACCCGCAACTGCGTCGGCGATTGACCTCCGTCCGCGATCTGATGGAGTGTTGCGATGCTGCCTGTCTTGCAGATGCTGGCTGCTCCTCTGCTGGCTCCGGTGCTGACAGGCATGCCCGGTAAAGTCCTCGTAGTGCCTGGAAAGCTGCCCTGGCCAGGAAGGAGTACCCAGCCATCCAGCCGATCCATTATTCAGGTTGCGCCATCGCCGGTGGAGCCGAGCCACCGAGCCTGCTGGTCCTGCTGGCGCTTGCTTATCGGGCCTGCACGATCAAACCTGTCGACGGCGGCCTTGCGGTCCCTGGCAGCGCCCCTCGTGTCGGGGCAGGGCTGAGCGCAGTGTCGGCAGCGGCCTTCCGCCCCTCGATCCTTGTCGAGCATCCGAATGGCGGAGCGGCTTGTCGCGCGCGTCGGGGGCGAAGACGGCAGACTATAGCCGCGAGGGTCGTTTCCTCCGGCCTGCCCCTGTGCAAGTTGCTCGGCGGGCTTCGTTTGCGGGCACTGCCATGACACTGAACCCGAAGCGGGATCTCGCGGCCGCCGGCCAGGCCGAGAAACTGGCGGCGCTCAATCGTACAAAGGTGATCGCCACCGCGGCACTTGTGCTCTGCGTCGGCGTCTTTCTCACGGCCAAGAGCCTGGAGGGAAGATGGCCCTGGGTCTCCTTTCTCGCCGCGTTTGCGGAAGCCGCCACGATCGGCGGGCTTGCCGACTGGTATGCCGTGGTGGCGCTGTTCAAGCGCCCGCTCGGCCTCCCCATACCTCACACCGCGATCATCCCGGCGAACCAGAATCGCATCGCCGATAATCTCGGACGGTTCATCGAAGCCAACTTCCTGGCCCCCGGCCCGGTTCGTGCGAAGCTGAAGGAAGTGGATTTCGCCCAGCTGGTCGCCGACTGGCTTTCGGAGCCGAAGCGGGCCGCAGGGCTTTCCAATTTCGTGGCGAAACTCGCCCCGCAGGCACTGCGGGCGATCGAGCAGTCCGGTCTCACCGGATTCCTCAGCCGCCGCGTGGCGGAGCAGATCGACAGGATAGAGCTCGCCCCGCTCGCTGCCGAACTGCTCGCCGCCTTCACCCACGACCGCCGCCATCAGAAGCTGTTCGACGAATTCATCAAGGTGGTGGGCAGATTCCTGAACGATCCTGCGGCGATGGCGACGATGAGGGACAAGATCCGCGAGGAGCTGCCGTCGCTGTTCAATCTGTTCCGCGCCGATGCCTACCTTCTGAAGAAGATCGTCTCCTCGGCGGGATCGATGCTCGAGGAGGTGCGGGCCGACCCGGAGCATGCGCTCCGTGGTGAGTTCGACCGGTTCGTCGGCGCCTTCATAGACAGGCTGCGCCATTCGAGCGACTATGCCGCGCGTGCCGAACAACTGAAGCGCGACCTGCTCAGCCGGCCCGAGTTCGTCGAGCTCACCGGTGACATGTGGCAGGGGCTTAGCGCTTTCGTCGAGCAGGATCTCAAGGCGCCCGACTCCGCCGTGCGCAGGCAACTGGCGGCCATGTTCGTCGACATCGGCCGGAACCTGGCAGGCGACCGCGCCGTCCGCGCCGACATGAACCAGGGCTTCGTCATTGCGCTTGCCACCTTCGTGGAGAGCCAGAAGAGTGGGGTGTCGGCTTTCATCGCGGAACAGGTCAAGCATTGGGACCTGGCGCAGCTCACCAGGCTGATCGAGATCAACATTGGCCGCGACCTGCAATATATCCGCTTCAACGGAATGATGATCGGCGGCCTCGCCGGGCTGGTGCTACATGCCGTGGAGCGCCTGTTCCTGGCGAGTTGACCGGCCCGTGCTGGCAGCATTGGCCGGCGCATCGCTGCGCCGTGGCCAACGTGACCGCTTCAATCCTTTACCGAACTGCCCTATGCTTGCGGGGAGACGCGGCAGGCGCCGTGCCGGAGGAACCATGGCCCGGAAACCCCAATCAGACCGATCCATTCTCGAAATGTTCAGCAAGCTCGGGGAGGATCTGAAAATGCCGAGCGTCGATGTCGACGCGATTCTGGCACACCATCGCAGGAACCTGGAGGCGCTCGAAAAATCCGCAAGGGTGACGGCAGAAGGCGCTTCTTCGGTCATGCACAGGCAGCGCGAGATGTTGCAGGAGACGCTTTCCGAGATCACCGAGATGGCAAAGCATCTTCGCACTCCGGGGACGCCGCAGGAGGCCGTGTCCAAGCAGGCGGACTTCGCCCGGAAATCCTTCGAGGCAGCGTTGAAGAACGCGAGTGAGGTTGCTGAGATGGTTAGGAAATCAAGCACCGACTCACTTGAGATCCTGCGCGCCCGCATCCGCGAGGCGACGGACGAGATTCGCGAAGGCTACGAGAAGCGGAAATAGAGACCCCGGTGCCTGCGGATCGCCCGAAGGCGGCAAATGCCGAGTGGTCGGGGGTCGCCCTCGAATACCTCTTTTTGGTTCAAGTTTTTTCGGTGTAGAGTGCCGCGGCCGGCGCCCGGGGGCCGAGAGAGTTCCGGCGAAGGCGCATACCAAGGGAGGCAGCATGTCGGACGTTTCGCTGGTCGTTAATGGAAAGGCTGTGCGCGGCACGGTCGAGGATCGCACGCTGCTCGTGCAGTTTCTCAGGGAGAACCTTGGACTGACCGGCACGCATGTCGGCTGCGACACCTCGCAGTGCGGCGCCTGCGTCGTCCATGTCGACGGCAAGGCTGTGAAATCGTGCACGATGCTGGCAGCCCAGGCCTCTGGCTCGACGGTCGTAACCATCGAAGGACTGGCCGAAGGAAGCGAGCTGCACCCCGTCCAGGCGGCTTTCCGGGATAATCACGGGCTGCAATGCGGGTTCTGCACTCCGGGCATGATCATGGCCGCGGTCGACATGATCGGCCGCCATCCCGCAGGCCTGGACGAGCCCACTGTGCGCGCCGAGCTGGAAGGCAATATCTGCCGCTGCACGGGATACCACAACATCGTGAAGGCAATCCTTGCCGCATCCCAGACGATGGCGGCAGGCGGCGGCGCGGCGTCCAGGGCAGCGTGACCGCAGGAATCGCATGGCGAAGACGGTGATGCGCTAGCCGGCGCAAACCGCTCCGGCGCCGCCCGGCAGGGTTGCATGGCTGCGGGTCGGGATCACCGCATCATCCGAGGGAGGAAGTTCGATATGGGCATGGAAGGCGTGGGGGCGCGGGTAACGCGCAAGGAGGACAAGCGCTTCATCACGGGCCTCGGCCGCTTCGTTGACGACATGGTGGTGCCCGGCATGAAGCACGCGGTGTTCGTGCGCAGCCCGCACGCGCATGCCGGCATCACCAGTGTCGACGTGACTCGGGCCGAGACGATGCCCGGGGTGATTGGCGTGCTGACCGGCCGCCAGCTCAAGGCGGACGGGATCGGCAATCTGATCTGCGGCTGGATGATCCACTCCAAGGACGGCACGCCCATGAAGATGGGCGCCTGGTCGCCGCTGGCCGTCGACCGCGTCCGCTATGTCGGCGACGCGGTGGCCGTGGTGGTTGCCGACACCAGGGCTCAGGCACGCGACGCAGCCGAGGCCGTCGACATCGCCTACGAGGAGAAGGATGCCGTCACCAGTGCCGTCCGGGCGCTCGAGCCCGGCGCCCCGCAGCTCCATCCCGAGGCCGAGAACAACCTGATTTTCGACTGGTCGCTGGGGGACCTCGCGGCAACCGACGCGGCCATTGCCCGCGCCGCGCACGTGACGCGCATGCACATCGTCAACAACCGGCTGGTGCCGAACGCGATGGAGCCGCGTGCCGCGCTCGGCCACTACAACCGGGCTGAGGATCATACCACCTGCTGGACGACCTCGCAGAACCCGCATGTAGCCAGGCTGGTGATGAGCGCCTTCTACAATGTCGCACCGGAGAACAAGCTGCGCGTCATCGCTCCGGATGTCGGCGGCGGCTTCGGCTCCAAGATCTTCATCTATCCGGAGGAAGTCGTCTGCTGCTGGGCCTCGAAGAAGACGAACGTCCCGGTGAAATGGGTGGCGGACCGGACGGAAAGCTTCCTCACCGACGCGCATGGCCGTGACCATGTCTCCGAAGTCGAGATGGCTTTCGACGCCGACAACCGCATCATCGGACTGAAAGTCGACACGATCGCCAATTTCGGCGCGTACATGTCGCTCTTCTCGTCCTCGGTGCCGACCTATCTCTACGCGACGCTGCTGTCGGGCCAGTACGACATCCCGGCAATCCACGCCAATGTACGCGCGGTCTACACGAATACGGCGCCCGTCGACGCCTATCGTGGCGCCGGCCGCCCCGAAGCGACCTATCTTCTCGAGCGCACGATGGAAACCGCCGCGCGAGAGCTCGGCGTTTCGCCGGCGGAACTCAGGCGCAAGAACTTCATCACCGAGTTCCCGCACCAGACGCCTGTGATCATGAACTATGACGCGGGCGACTACGCTGTCTCGCTCGACGCGGCGATGAACGCGGCGGACTACCAGGGCTTCGCGGCACGCAAGGCGGAGGCCGCCGCACGCGGCAAGCTGCGCGGCATCGGCATGAGCAGCTACATCGAAGCCTGCGGCATCGCCCCCTCGGCCGCGGTCGGTTCGCTCGGCGCCGGCGTCGGTCTCTGGGAATCGGCTGAGGTCCGCGTCAATGCGGTCGGCACGATCGAGGTGCTGACCGGCTCACACAGCCACGGGCAGGGTCACGAGACGACGTTTGCGCAACTCGTCACCCAGCGGCTCGGCGTGCCGCTCGACAGCGTCTCCATCGTGCATGGCGACACCGACAAGGTGCAGATGGGTATGGGCACATACGGCTCGCGTTCCGGGGCGGTCGGCATGTCGGCGATTTCGAAGGCTCTCGACAAGGTCGAAGCGAAGGCGAGGAAGATAGCGGCTCATCTCATGGAAGCCGACGAGGGCGACATCGTCATCGAGGACGGGGCGCTCAAGGTCGCCGGCACCGACAAGAGCGTGCCGTGGTTCCAGCTGGCACTGGCCGCCTATACAGCTCACAATTTGCCGGCCGGGATGGAGCCGGGCTTGAAGGAGACGGCTTTCTACGATCCGTCGAATTTTACGTTTCCCGCAGGATGCTACATCTGCGAGGTCGAGATCGACCCGGACACCGGGCACACTGCGATCGTCCAGTTCGTCGCCGCCGACGATTTCGGCAACATCATCAATCCGATGATTGTCGAGGGCCAGGTGCATGGCGGCATCGCCCAGGGTGTCGGGCAGGCTCTGCTCGAAGGCTGCCACTATGATCCGGCAAGCGGCCAGCTGCTGACGGCGAGCTACATGGACTACACGATGCCGCGCGCCGGCGATGTTCCGTCCTTCCAGATCTCGACCTCGAACACGCCCTGTCCAGGCAATCCGCTGGGCATGAAGGGCTGCGGCGAGGCCGGCGCGATCGGCTCGCCGCCCGCTGTCATCAACGCCATCACCGATGCGATCGGCAGCAACGACCTGAGCATGCCAGCCACCTCGGAAAGAGTGTGGGCGGCATTGAAGGCAGCGACCAGGCACTGACGCACAAAAGCTGCCGCGCCCCGGCGAGGCGGCCTTTGAAGGAATGGGCCGCGGCCCTTGTTTAGCACCGGGTCGACCGACCCGGGCAGCGAGACGGAGGAAGAGAATGTATTCCGTATCCTATCAACGTGCCGGCACGATTGCGGAAGCCGCCAAGCTTCTGGAAGCCGGCGACGCCGCGGCGCTATCGGGCGGCATGACGCTGATTCCCGCCATGAAGACAAGGCTGTCGGCGCCTTCCACGATCGTGGACCTGAGGCATATTCCGGCGCTGAAGGGCATCAGGGCGACGGGGCGGCGCGTCACGATCGCCGCGGCGACCACGCATGCCGAGGTCGCGGCCAGCGCCGAAGTGAAGGGCGTCTGCCCGGCGCTCTGTCATCTCGCCGCCCACATCGGCGATCCGCATGTGCGGCATATGGGCACGATAGGCGGTTCGGTCGCCAACAACGACCCGGCGGCGGATTATCCAGCGGCGTTGCTGGCGATGGAGGCCACGATCGTCACCAACAAGCGCGACATCGCCGCCGACCAGTTCTTCAAGGGCCTGTTCGAAACGGCGCTCGAGGAAGGCGAGATCATCACCGCCGTCACCTTCGAGGCGCCCGACCAGGCCGGCTATGCGAAGTTCCCGAACCCAGCATCGCGCTATGCCATGACCGGTGTGTTCGTCGCCAGGCGATCGGGCCAGGTTCGCGCGGCGGTGACCGGAGCCGGAGACGACGGCGTGTTCCGCTCCGCCGAGGTCGAGACGGCGTTGTCCCGGTCGTTCGATCCCGCGGCTCTGCAAGGCGTTTCAGTCCCGGCAGGGAATTTGATGGGCGACATCCATGCCTCGCCGGAATATCGCGCCAATCTCATCGTGGTCATGGCGAAGCGGGCCGTGGCGCAAGCCAACGGCTGACAAACGCGCCGGTCGGGGGCGTCAAGACTCGAAGGTGCGTCCTTCGAGGCTCCCCTTCGGGGAGCGCCTCAGGATGGGGACCACAGGGGCCCAGGGATGAGAAGTCGGGTGGGCTTCTGTCATCCTGGACGCTGGTGCGACCTTCCCGAAGAAGTACGACACCGACGGCCTGACTTACGCCAACCATCCTCATCCTGAGGAGTGAGCGAAGCGAGCCTCGAAGGACGCACCTCCAGGCATCCGGAGCGCGGCGGAGGCTGCCAACCACTCAGCGGCAGGATCTGAGGAACGTGCTTCCGAAGGGCTGCAGCTGGCAATTTCGCTGCAGGCGCGGAACCTTGGGCCGGCGCGGCTGCCCGACCAGCGGAACGCGGTCGGCCTCGCGAAAGCGGCTCTGCTCGTCCTGGAAATCACGGCGCCGCTGGCGCGTGTCGAGGATCTGCAGGTCGAGCGAAGTCCCGTACCGCAGCACGACATTCCGGTCCGGCTCCACCAGCGACGCCGCCGCTGCGCCGCCGAGGAACGGCGCGGCCGTGGTGACGGCGGCAACCAGCATGTAACGAAGCCGGCGCGCGGCGGCGGACGCGAAATTCTGCATGAGCTATAGATAGCGATGGCGGGCACCGCAGTCCAGAACAGCACCCGCAAGCTCTCCTCGAGGGCTTCAGCGGCGACACCGACCCGCATAGCCCCCGGCATCGCGGTATCGGACGTGACTTCATCATGAGGGTAGCGCCTTCCCCTGGGAAAGAGGACGCCGCGTCGTTGCGGCCGACCTCATCGTCGGCCGATCTCTGAAGCTGTGACGGGCAGGTTTGGGAACCAACAGGCGCTTTCGCGAGTATGGGCTCATGCAGCCCGTCAAACGCGACCACTTCAGGGTCCAGCCCATGGATATTCCGCACCCCCGAACCACTGCCGCAATCGCCGGGCATCCGATCCACGTGATGTTTATTCCGTTCCCGATCGCCTGCTTCTGGCTCACGCTGTTTGCCGACATCGCCTATTGGCGGACCTCAAACCTCTTGTGGCAGCATTTTGCCGAATGGCTGCTGCTCGCTGGCGTCGTCTTCGGCGTTCTTGCAGGGCTTGCCGGCCTCATCGACATGTTCCGCCGTGAAGTCCGCGCGGTCGGCGGCGGCTGGCTGCACGCGGTGGGCGGCGTGGTCGTGCTCCTCCTCGCCATCGTCAACAACTTCGTCCATGCAGGCGACGGCTGGACTGCGATTGTGCCCTGGGGCCTGACTTTGTCGGCAGCGACGGTGGTCGTGATGGTCGTCACCAACTGGCTCGGCCGCGCCCTGGTCTACCGTCATCGCGTGGGAGTGAGCTATCATGACTGACCGCCTCTTATCGCTCCGGACGGCGGCGCTTGGTTGTGTCTGCCTTTCAATCCTGGCGCTCGCCGGCTGCGGCGATGACGGTGCCGACTTCGACGTCGCAACGCAGATCGGTCCCGATCCGGTGCTGCCCGAGCCAGGTTTCGAGCTGCTGCCCGACCTGAAGGTGGCGGAGGTCGTCGGCTGGCCGGAGGGCGCTACGCCTGCCGTGCCCGAGGGCCTGACCGTCAGCGCCTACGCCACGGATCTGGTCAATCCGCGTACGGTCCACACGCTTCCCAACGGCGACGTGCTCGTCGTGCAGTCCCGCGCGCCGGAAGGCAAGCCGGTCGAGCGTCCGAAGGACATCATCCGCGACTTCATCATGTCGCTCTCCAAAGGAGGCGGAGGCGGGCCGCCGCAGGAGAGCAATCTCATCACCCTTCTGCGCGACACCAATCGCGACGGGCAGGTCGACGAACGAAGCGATCTCCTGACCGGCCTCAACTCACCCTTCGGGGTCGCCTGGTACGAGGGAACGCTTTATGTGGCCGCGGCGGATGCGATCCTCGCCTATCCTTATGAACTGGGCCACACCGCCATCGCAGCGGCCCCAACCGTGCTGACGCCGCTGCCGGGCGGGCCGATCAACCACCACTGGACGAAGGATCTCGCGCTCAGTCCCGACGGGCGGTACCTCTACGCATCCGTCGGGTCCAACTCGAATGCCGCCGAACGCGGAATCGAGGCGGAAAAGGGGCGCGCGGCAATCTGGCAGGTGGACCGCGAAACGGGTGCCGCCCGCGTCTATGCCTCCGGCCTGCGCAACCCCAACGGTCTGACCATCCATCCCGAGACCGGGATCTTATGGACAGTGGTCAACGAGCGCGACGAACTCGGCCCCAACCTCGTGCCCGACTATATGACCTCGGTTCAGGAGGGCGCCTTCTACGGCTGGCCATGGAGTTATTATGGCAATCATGTCGACGAGCGGGTTCATCCGCCGCGCCCCGACCTGGTCGAGAGGGCGATCGCGCCGGATTATGCGTTGTCAAGCCATGTCGCCGCGCTCGGCCTGACTTTCTCCAACAATTCGGCTTTGCCCGAGACCTACGCGAACGGCGCCTTCATCGGCGAGCACGGCAGCTGGAATCGCAACTTCTTCAACGGCTACAAGGTCGTCTACGTGCCATTCGAGAACGGCAAGCCGGCCGGCATGGCGCAGGACGTGGTCACCGGGTTCCTCGATGGAGATCAGGCCTACGGTCGCCCGGTAGGCGTTGCAATCGACGGTACCGGTGCGCTCATCATCGCGGATGACGCCGGAAATACGGTGTGGCGCGTGGCGGCGGCGGATGGATCGGTCACGCCCAGCCCCGTCGCCTCGGATCCGGTCTCCACGGCCGCTACCGGGAATGCTGCGGGAGCAGACGCACCAGCACCTGCTGCAGATGCAGAGCCCGCCCCCGCGGG
>JAJFMR010000415.1 GCA_020696915.1 Rhizobiaceae bacterium
CGCTTCCTTCCGCCTCGACCGCGCGCGCGCCGCTGCCGATTCGCGGCTCCACCAGACGGCTGCGTCGATGAACACCGGGAATGATACGAGAGACCGCGTCATCCGGCTCGAAGCCAAGGTCGAGCAACTGACGCGTGATGTCGCCGGCATGGACGGCAAGGTGACGGAAATCTATGCGCTGCTCCAGCAGGCCAAGGGCGCCAGGTGGATCCTGGTGGCGCTTTGGATCGGCGCCGGAGCGCTGCTCGGCGAGCTTGTCTCCATCCCGGCATGGCCGGCCATTCCTGCCTGAAGCATCGTGCCAGCGACGCGCCATCGAGACGCCATGGTCAGCGACGCCGCGAGAAGACGCGCAGGCATCGACGGGCGTGATTGGCAGCTTGCGAAGTCACCACGTCAGGCCGGCACGGAAACAAATTTTTCTCTCCCCCTGGAACAATTCGCCTGGCAACGCGTTCGTGTTTGTCGCTGCCAACCCCATCTCACTCCCCCCCCGGCAGCGACAGTGGTCACCCACTGATTGCCCGCCGCTTCCAGAAGCGGCGGGCTTCTTTTTTTTGCGCCGGTCATCCGAACCGGGCCGCCTGACGACGGCGGCAACGCGTGGTGCCCGGCGACATCTAAAGAAAGCCGAAGAGACTCGCCGTCTGATAACCGGCCAGCAACAGGATCAGGCAGCCCACCATCGTGAGCAATGTTTTCTCGGCAATGGTTTTGACCATCCATCCGGAGATGGGCGCCGCAATCACCCCACCGACGATCAGCCCGGCGATCGAGGTGCCGTAAGCCCCGAAAGCCGCCTCTTCCCAGTGGCCGGTGAGCATCGCCGCGAGGAAGCTCGTCGAAACCGACAGTGCGATCAGGAACTCGCTGGCGCTGACCGTTCCGATCACGTAACGGGGCTGGCCGCCGGCACCGAGCAGGCCGGTGGTGGCCACCGGACCCCAGCCGCCGCCGCCCGCCGCGTCGAGAAAGCCTGCAACGGCTCCGAGCGGGGCGACGATCGGCAGACGGACCGGCTTCGACGGGATGACGCGGAACGATCGGACGAGCAGCCAGAGGCCTATCACCGCCAGGTAAAGCGTAACGAAGGGCTTTGCCTGCTCACCGTCCAGCGAGGTGATCATCCAGGTGCCCGCCATGCCGCCGGCGACGCCGAACGGCACCAGCCGCCAGAACAGCCGCCAATCTATGTTGCGGTGATAGAGATGCGCCGACCCGGCGGCTGCCGTCGTGAACAGCTCGGCCGCATGGACCGATGCCGACGCCTGGGCCGGCGCCACCCCGAAACTGATCAGCACGGTCGACGAGATCACGCCGTAAGCCATGCCGAGCGCGCCATCGACCGCCTGGGCCAGGAAGCCGACGATGACGAACATCATGAAGTCGACCATCGGCGGAGTGCTCGATGCAGGGGTCGGTCGCGTGCTGCCATCTTACAGAAGTGCGGCCGTTCGGCAAAGCAGGCCGGGTGCGTCGACTGGAAACGAGCGCCGCCGATGGAGAGCGTGGCCGGCCGTACACCCAGCAGGAAGCATTGGCGCTGCCGCCAGATCAGGCCGCCTTGGTGCGTTTCGCAGTCGAACGCCTGGAGCGCCCTTTGGCGGTCTTCCCGATACCTTCCTGTTCCAGGCTTTTCCGGAGCACGGCTGCCAGGTCGACCACGTTCGTGCGCTTCGGCGCGGCTGCTGGCTTGGGCGGTTTCCTGCCCGCCTTCTTGGCTTCCAGCATGGCGATCAGCGCGTCCTCGTAGCGGTCCTCGAAATCGGACGGGTCGAACTTGCCTGTCTTCTTCTCTATCAGGAGGTCGGCGATCTCGACCATTTCCGGGTCCGCCTTCACGTCGGCAAGGGAACCGAACACCTGCTTTTCGCTCAGCACCTCGTCGTGGTCGCGCAACGTCGTCATCAGCATGCCTTTTCCCTTCGGCTCGATGACGACCTCGCGACCCCGCTGGTAAAGCACGACGCAGGACCGCGCGGCCGCCCCGGTCGTTTCCATGGCCTCTCGGATGACGGCATAGGGTTCGGCCGCCATGACGTCGGCCGGAACGAGATAATACGGTTTTTCCAGATAGCGCTTGTCAATCGACTCGCGTGCCACCGTCGCATCCACCTCGAGCGTATGCTCCGAGACCAGCTTGAGCTTCTTCAGTTCTTCCGGCTCGATCCGCAGATAGTCGCCGCCCTCAAGTTCGTAACCCTTTATCTGATCCTCCGGTTCGACCACCTGGCCCGTCTCCTCGTCGATATAGGCGGATTTGACGGGCATCCGGGTCTTGCGGTTGAGTATCCGGAAACGGACCTTGTCGGCGTCGCTGGTGGCGCCGACCAGCTTCACCGCGCACGATACGGCCCCGAATTTCAGATAGCCTTTCCAGACGGCGCGCACAGCCATGATCTAACTCCCGTCACACACAACGGGTGGCGGGCGCCCGGCGTTCCCTCCGAACACCCCCTGATGGACTTGCGGTCCGACCGCCCTAAAGTTCGTTCCGGTGGGCCGGAACACGCCAACACCGGCGCACATCGGAGAGAGGATGCCCAGACCCATCGAAACCGCGGCCCGCGACGGCCGCAAGCTGACCGTGCACTGGACCGACCGTGACGGCCAGGAAAACACCTCGATCGCGCAATACCGTTCGGCCGCGCGGCTGCTTGCCGCCGGCGGCGAATGGGACGACAGCGACGAAGGCTGGTGGGCCTATGTGGACGGCGACACGCAAAAGCGTATCGAGCCGCATTCCTGGTCGGCACCGGGGGACGAGGAGACCGAATAGCGGGACAGGCGGCTTTTCTAACCCCTCACCCAAAAAGGAATCACCCCGATCCGGTCTCTGGTCCGGTCTCCCCACAAGGGAAGGTGGGCCCTGAAGCGAAGATCACGGGCCGCCCCGGCGAAGCCGTCAGCCATGCGAGAAGATGTCCTCCTCGCGCCAACCCATCAGGTCGAGACGGGCGCGGGTCGGCAGGAAGCGGAAGCAGGCCTCCGCCTCCCGCGAGCGGTTCTCGCGGGCCAGACGCGTTTCCAGCACGTCTTTCAGCCGGTGCAGATGGAGGACGTCGGAAGCCGCGTATTCCAGTTGCTCGGGCGAGAGCTGGTCGGCGCCCCAGTCGGACGACTGCTGCGCCTTCGACAGGCTCACTCCGAGCAGTTCCGCACACAGGTCCTTCAGCCCGTGGCGGTCCGGATAGTTGCGGGTCAGCCGCGACGCAATCTTGGTGCAGACGACTGGTTGCGGCATGATCCCGAAGGCGTGCTCC
>JAJFMR010000416.1 GCA_020696915.1 Rhizobiaceae bacterium
GGGCATGCATGACCGGACGATCGAAGATCTCGCCCGGTCGGAATCAGAAGTTTCGCTCGCCCGGTTGACGCAGCGGAAAATGGCATCGGCTGATTGATTTATCCAACGAATGTTTCTAATCTTTATCATCAGCTTTGATGATGGGAGAACACCATGGCCGCGCCTCTGGACCTCGATCAGTTGCAGACCTTCATCACCATTGCCGACACCGGCAGCTTTACTCGTGCTGCCACCGAGGTTCACCGCACCCAGTCGGCGGTCTCCATGCAGATGCGCAGGCTCGAGGAGCGCGTCGGCAAGCCGCTGTTCGAGAAGGACGGTCGCAGCAACAGGCTTACCGAGGGCGGCGAAAGGCTGCTTTCCTATGCACGGCGGATGATGCATCTCAATCGCGAGACCCTCGCCGCCTTCGACGACCGGGCGCTCGAGGGTACCGTGCGGATCGGCACGCCGGACGACTATGCCGACCGATTCCTGCCTGAAATCATGGCCCGCTTTTCGCGATGCAATCCGCGCGTCGAGCTCACCGTCATCTGCGAGCCGACGACCGGGCTGGTCGAGCACATCAGGCGCGGCAATCTCGATCTCGCCATCGTCACTCATGACGACGCGCAGCGGCAATCGGAAGTGGTTCGCCGCGAACCTCTGCTGTGGGTCTCCTCCGCCAATCACCAAGTCCATGAAGAGGAGGTGCTGCCGATGGCGTTCGGCCGGCCGACCTGCGTCTGGCGCCGCGCCGCCTGCGACGTGCTGGACCGGGGGCAACGCGAGTATCGGGTGCTTTTCACGAGCTATTCGGCGACGGTCATCACCGCCGCGGTGCTGTCGGGCCTGGCGGTGTCCGTGCTGCCGGAGTGCGCGCTGCGGCCCGGAATGCGGGTGCTTGGCGAGGCAGACGGCTTCGGAGCGCTGCCGGACTGCAGAATAGGCATCATGCGCGGCCACACGGCCCGCCCCGAAATCGTCGACGCGGTCGCCAGGCACATTGCCGAAAGTCTCGACAACATTTCCGTCCCCGCCACCGACGATGGCGGCAGCTTCGATATCGCCGCCCTGACTGCGGTTCTCGGGAGGCGTTCCCGTCCCGGCCAGATGCCGCCGGCTTGGTAGGCCTCCCGCCGGACGAGAGCGGAGTTATTCGTTTTTTGCGCCGGCACTATCTGGGAAGCCCGGGACCAGCGGCCCGGGACTCGGCAAACCGGCCACGGGGACGTATGCGAACTCTGCCACCCGCTGCTTCTTGATGCCGCAGCATCGATCGGGAAGGCAATCCCCCGTTCCGTTTCGATGCGTCAAATGATTGGCTCAGTTGCGGCCCTGAAAAATGTCGGCCACATGCACCGGCCAGCGTCCAGGCAGCACGGCGACCATGTCGAACCGCACCGACAGCCTGCCGAAATCCGGCTGGCGGGACAGCCAGAGATCGGCTGCCGCCTCGATGCGCCGTTCCGATGCGCCGCCGATCGCTTCCATTGCCTCGATCAGCGTCGCGCGAACCTTGACCTCGACGATCAGTACGAGGCGGCCGCGCCGGGCGATGATATCTATCTCGCCGAGCCGCGTGCGATGGCGTCGCGCGACGATGCGATAGCCCTTGAGAACGAGCGCCACCGCAGCCAGCCACTCACCGCGGTGACCTCTCCGGTAGGCCTTCAGGCGAAGCGGGTTTTCAGCCACCTGCCTGGTCCCTCAGGTCCAGCAGTCGCCGGTAAAGCTCCGGCTTCGGACGCCCGGTCATCCGCGCCGCCTCGGCGGCAGCCTTCGAAGCGGACATTTCTGTCGCAAGCGACAGAAGCAGCCGGTCGAGGTCGGCAGGCTCGCCGGCGATTTCCGACGGAGGCGGCCCAATGCAGATCACCACCTCGCCCTTCGGCGCCGGGACGCCCCGGTAGCGCGCAGCCAGAGATTGCAGCGGACCTCTCGTGACCTCCTCGAAGGCTTTCGTGACCTCACGGGCGACGGCAGCCGGGCGATCGCCAAGGATTTCGGCCATCGCGGCAAGCGTGTCGTCGAGGCGGCGCGGCGATTCGAAGAAGACGAGGCTCGCTGGAACCGCCTTCAGAGATTCCAGCCGCGACCGACGCTGACCTGCCTTGACGGGAAGAAAGCCGGCGAACAGGAATGCGTCGACAGGCAGGCCGGATGCGGTGAGCGCCGCGAGCACGGCCGAAGGGCCGGGCACCGGTATCACGCGTATCCCCGCCGCAAGTGCGCGCCCGACGAGGCGATAGCCTGGATCGGAGACGAGCGGCGTCCCGGCATCCGAAACAAGCGCCACGCTTCGACCAGCTTCCAGGAGGTCAATCAGCCGCGGACCGGCTTCATCGGCATTGTGGTCATGGTAGGCGACAGGCCGCTTCCTGATTCCGTAGCGGTCCAGCAGCACCCGGGTCACCCGCGTATCCTCGCACGCCAGCACGTCGGCTGCGGCAATCGTTTCCAGCGCCCGCAGCGTGACGTCGCCCAGATTGCCGATCGGCGTGCTCACCAGATAGAGCGCGGGCTCGAGCGGCCGCGCAGGGATGACCGCCTGGCCGACGACGAAACTTTGGTCTGCTTCATTCACTCCAGGCGCCTGTCGGGTTGCATCGTTTTAACCCGATTCCAATGGCACGCGGCGCCGCCATTGCAAAGCGTGCGGGGCAAGCGGCCGCAAAGGTGCAGGTGGAACAAAAGACAGTCGTGCCGGTTTGAGAGGCGTTTCGGGGAGGAAAATCCGTGAACGATCTGCTGATCCAGGACACTTTCGAACCTTACTACGCCGGGCGCCCCGGCTACAGCGCGCAGGACTTGATCAGGCGACGCAAGCCTGCTGGCAAGGAAGAGACTGGTTCCGCGCGGGACAAGCTCGAAGTGCCGGAAAACCGTCCGAAACCAGCCAGTCCGGAACACTGAGCCGGATGCCGAACCGTTTCGACGCCTGCCTGGCTCGGCTTCGTCGCGAACGCAACGGCTTCGAGAGTCAGCGCGCCAGGTCGGCCACGACGGCGTCGAGCACGATCATGCCGGACGCGGTGGCGCGCAGCCGCGAATTGCCCACCGGCGCAACCAGACCCTCCCCCTGCAGCAGCGACAGCCTCGACGCCGGGAGCGGCCTCCCCGCCAGCCGCTCGTAGCGGTCGAGGTCGATTCCCTCAGCCAGCCGCAGCCCCATCAGCAGAAACTCGTCGGCCTCCTGCGAGCGGGTCAGGATCTCGCCGCCGTTGACGCCGTGGCCCCTCGCCTCGACGAGATTTGCCCAGGTCTCGGGCATCCTTTCG
>JAJFMR010000055.1 GCA_020696915.1 Rhizobiaceae bacterium
CGCCGGCTTGCGAGTTGCCTACGATTTGTGAGCCGGCGGGTGTCGTTGCGCATGGTCTGAGCGGCGGAAGCGGAAGCCACCATCCTGCGCGATGCCGCCGAGGACCGCGATCAGCCCGGTTGAGCTGGGCTGCGACCGCGGATCGGCCTCCGGGCCGCGAGCAGATGCTGTGGCAACGGGCGTTGCCACATGGATCCGCAGGGCCCGCTTTTCGAGTGAAACGGACCATACGCCTGGAATATTCGCCGAGGCGTGAGCGTTCACGTCGCGAGCATGTCCCGGAACGCAGGCGACGAAGACGCAAACACTCCGTCGTCCCATTACTGGCATGCTCGGAGTTGCCCGTCGGTGGTCGATCGGGCAGTTTTCATTTAAAGTTGCTCGCGCCGCGCTGGACGCGGTCAATCGGGAGGAAGACATGAGAACGCTTCTGGCATCAGCATTTGTTTTCGCCCTCGTCTGTCCGGGCTTCGCCAACCAGTGCCCGACCCTCGTCAAGCAGATCGATGAGAAGCTTCAGACGGCCCAATTGTCGGACGCCGACAAGGCCAAGATCATGGAGCTGCGCAATTCGGGCGAGCAGCAGCACGCTGCCGGCGACCATGCCGCGTCCGAAGCCAGCCTGAACGAAGCATTGGCGATGCTCGACTGACACCGGAGCATCGTTCCGGCCTGCTCGACCCGTCCCGCTTGCCGGGGCGGGCCACTTTTCGGCTCCGTTAGTCGCCTAGTTTTCCAAAAATTGGACTTCCGTACCCTTGTCGACGAGGGCGGCCAATTCCCGCGCATCCCAGTTGGTCAAACGCACGCAGCCGTGGGACTGGGTCTTGCCCACCACGTCCGGCTCCGGCGAGCCGTGCAGACCGTAAGTAGGCTCGGAGAGATCGATCCAGACGCCGCCGACGGGGTTGTTCGGACCGGCGGGCAGTTCCAGCGGTTCGTCGTTGTCGCCCTGCCGGAAATTCTCGTCCGGCTGGTAGGAGTAGGTCGCATCGGAGGCTATTGCGACAACCTTGTGCGTGCCGGAGGGGGAGGGGAGCTGATCGCTGCCTACGGACACGGGATAGGCGGCAACCATTCCGCCATCGGCATCGTAGGCGCGGAGCTGCGCCGATTGCTTCTCGATCTCGACGCGGACAACCTTCCCCTTGGCGTCAGGTCCGGTATCGGGAACGGTGATCTGCGTGCCTGCCTTGGAAAAATCGGCGCGGGGATTGAGCGCCTTCAGAAACTCCATGTCCATGTGGAAACGCTCGGCGAGCTTCTCCTCCACGCTGGTGTAGCCGACGTGATCCATCTCGGCCATTTCCGAAAAATCTTCCGGGACTTCCTCGACGAGGCCCGACAGATCGTCCTGCACGAGGGTGTACGCCTTCAATACGCTCCCGCCTGTTCCGACGAGAGCCGCCCAAACCTTCTCGTCAAGAACGCCGTCGGCCTCGAGCCCCTGCATCGTCTCGAAAGTCCGAAGGGCATTGTCGACGTTCTCGCCGGGATAGCCGTCGATGACGCCGGGCGAAACATGGTGCCGGTCGAGCAGAATCTGCAGCTTGGCAACGAGTGGGTCCGGTCCCTTCCCGAAGCCTTCGGTCGAGAATTCGGCAGAATCGATTTCTTCTGCGGTGATCGCCGCGGCACCGCTGGCGACGGCCAGCAGCGCGAACAGGCTAAGGATCGGCAACAGGAGCTTTCTCATCTTCGTCTTCCTCGTTCGGACCAGGCAGGTGAACTCCGCAACCTCAAAAAGGCTCCCGGAGCGGGATGGCTGGTTGCGCTCCGGGAGCGCGGTGTCAACGAAGCTGAGCGCAGGGATCGAGCAGGAAGGCGGCCGCGCCGGCCAGCAGGACGCCCATCAGGGACAGCGCCGACAGCCACCGCATGACCGACATGGAGAAAGGATGCTCTTCGTCCTGCACCCTGAACCGAAACAGACGGGCGATGGTGATAGGGCGCAAGAGAAAGACGACGAGAGGGACTGCCGCGAGTGCCGTGACCGCCAGCACCTGGGCCGTGACGAAGAGTCCGGACACCTCCGCCACCCCGGATTGCCCGAACGCGCAGAGCGCGGATTGCGGGCCATAGAGCAGCAAAAGATGCGCCGCCCAGATGACCGGTCCAGCCAGCAGGAACGCGACTGCAGACAGTACGGATGTGTCGCCGGGCCCGGACTTCATCGAAGAAACCCCATCACGCGACCAGCCTTGGATAGCCGTGGACCAGCGCCAGTCCGAAGAGCGACTGGAACACGGCATAGTGGTAGAGCAGCGCCAAATTGTCGAACGTGACGCGCCACTCCCGGTCGAGCCGGCGGACGAGCAGGCGTGCGGCGGTGAAGAGGCCCATGATGACCAGCGCTGCCGCGACCTGCCCGAACAGGACCGAGGCCATGTAGACCATAGCCCCGTAGGCACTGTCGGAGGGTTGCAGGCCGGTTCGCCAATGGCCGAGCAGTTCGATGGCGAGCGCGCCCGACATGCACAAAAGGGCAACGAGAATTGCCGCCGCGGCAGCTGTTCCCAGGTTTCCCGGAGAGGGCAGCAGGCGGCGCGCGGCCATGATGGCTGCCGAGCCGCAGACCAGCAGCAGTGCCGACAATGCCGGCCAGCCGGGAGAGGGCAGCTGCGGCGCGCCGGCCGGTGCCCAGACATCGGGTGAAACGGTCCACAGGAAGAGGTACGAGAAGACGTAGGACAGGTAGAGCGAGCCGGCGACGAACATCAGGACGACCATCGCCCACCATGAATGGGATGTCGGGCCCGTGACGTAGGTCGGCAGTTTCATACCGCCGCCTATGTCGACACTGCCCTTGGCGGGGCCGGGATCCAGGCTCCAGGTCCAGACAAGGCAGAAGACGATGGCCAGCACTCCGCAGACGGCGGCGATCATCACGAGCTTGACGGTGAGCAGCAGGAAACAGGCAGCGGTGAACATTGCCGCCAGCAGCGGGGACCAGCCGGGGCCGGGCATCTGGATGATGTATTGAGGCCTCGCCTCGACGGGCGAGGTGACGATCGTCTCGCGGCCGCCGGTCGGTGCCCCCGGCAGGAACCAGCGGCCAGCCTGCACGTCTTCGACCAGGTTTTCCTGATCCCAAAGCGGCTCGCGGCTGGTGACCAGCGGAATGCTGCGCGTCGCATAGACGTCGCTGGGCAGCCATTCCAGCGTGCCGGCGCCCCACGGATTCTCCGGTTTTGGGCCCGGCCGCACCGTTCGGAACAGATCGATGACGAAAAGGAGAATCCCGGCGCCCAGGATGTAGGAGCCGGCGGTGGACACCAGGTTGAGAGTGTCCCAGCCGAGTTCCGCCGGATAGGTCCAGACGCGCCGCGGCATCCCGAGCAGGCCGGTGAGGTGCATGGGGAAGAAGGCGATGTTGAAGCCGAGGAACATCAGCCAGAAGACCCATCGTCCAAGCCGTTCCGAGAGCATGCGGCGGCTGAACAGCGGCATCCAGTGGTAGAAGGTGGCGAACAGCGGGAAGACCATTCCGCCGACCAGCACGTAGTGGAAGTGGGCGACCACGAAATATGTGTCGTGCACCTGGTAGTCGAACGGCACCATGGCGACCATGACGCCGGTCAGCCCGCCGAGGGTGAAGATGAAGAGAAAGCCGAGGACAAAGAGCGATGCCGTGGTGATCCGGAACCGCCGCCGTCCAGCGGCCATGGTGGCGATCCAGGAAAAGACCTGGATCCCCGAGGGCACTGCGACGGCGGCGCTGGCGGCGGAGAAAAAGGCGAGGCTCAGCGCCGGGATGCCCGTCGTGAACATGTGGTGCACCCACAGGCCGAACGAGAAAAAGCCCGTGGCAATCAGCGCGACGACGATCAGGCGATAGCCGACCAGCGGCGTCTGCGCCATCGTCGGCACGATCATGGAAACCAGGCCGGCCGCAGGCAGGAAGATGATGTAGACCTCCGGGTGGCCGAAGAACCAGAAGAGGTGCTGCCACAGCAGCGCATCTCCGCCGAGCGCGGCGGTGAAGAAGGGCCACCCGAACGAGCGCTCGATTTCGAGCATCATCGTGGCCAGGATCACCGCCGGGAAGGCGAACATGATCATCGCGGCGAAGATCAGCATCGACCAGGCGAAGATCGGCATTTTCGAAAGGCTCATTCCCGGAGGCCGGGTGCGCAGCGTGCCGACCACGATCTCGACGGCGCCGGCAATGGCCGAGATCTCGATGAACCCAATGCCGAGCAGCCAGAAGTCGGCATTGTCGGCCGGCGAGAACTCTTTCAGCGTGAGAGGCGGGTACATGAACCAGCCGCCGGCCGGCGCCAGGTCGTAGAAGATGGTGGTGAAGAAGACGAGGCCGCCGATCACATAGGCCCAGATCGCGTAGGCGCTGAGCCGCGGGAAGGGAAGGTCGCGCGCCGCCAGCATCTGCGGCAAAAGCATGACGCCGAGCGCCTCGACCGCGGGCACGGCGAACAGGAACATCATCGTCGTGCCATGCATGGTGAACATCTGGTTGTAGAGTTCCTGGCCGATGAAGTCGTTTCCGCTCACCGCCAGCTGCGTGCGCATGAGGATCGCCAGCACGCCGGCCATCAGGAAGAACAGGAAGGCCACGCCGATATATATTAGCCCGACCACCGTATTGTTGACGGCGGTGACGATCCGCCAGCCCTTCGGCGTCGCCCAGACGCGCTCCAGATCCTCGAGCTCCCGAGCCGGCCGCGGCGTCGAATTGGGAAGTTGCACGATTACCTGATCCGTCATGGCGTGCTCAGTCCAGATGGTCGAGATAGTCGGAGAGGCTGGCCAGCTCGGCGTCGGTGAAGATGCCATAGGGAGGCATCAGGTTCTCGGGCTTGACGTGCTGGCCGTCGCGGATCCAGCGGGCGAAGGAAGGCGCGTCATTGGGGAGCGAGGCGGCGGCAAGCGAATGCCGGCTGCCGACATGGGTGAGGTCGGGTCCGATGACCCCTGCCGCTCCGGTGCCCCGGACGGTGTGGCAGCCGCCGCAGCCGCTCGCCAGAAACAGGGCATGCCCCTGGACCGCCGCCTCTCCGGCCGGCGGACGCGCTTCCGACGCTTCCTTCAGGAGCCATGCCGCGAAGTCGTCTTCCGTCATAGCGATGACGAAGAAAGACATCAGCGCGTGCGGCCCGCCGCAATACTCGGCGCACTGGCCGCGGCTGATGCCGGGCTCGCGGACATGCAGCGTCAGCGTGTTCGTGCGACCTGGAATCATGTCGAGCTTGCCGGCGAGCTGCGGTACCCAGAAACTGTGGATCACGTCGGCCGAGGTCAGCTCGATGGGTACCGGCTGTCCCGCCGGAATGCGCAACTCGTTGGCGCTCTCGATGCGCACGCCATCCTCGGTGATGTAGGTGACCCGCCACCACCAGCGTTCGCCGCTGACCTCGATCCTCAGGGCATCCCGTCCGGCTCCAGCCGGCTCGGCTGCCATCCCCATGATGGTGACGCCGTAGAGAACGAGCCCGACTAGCGTCAGGACAGGGAAGACCACCCCCAGAGCGAAGACCAGCCTCTCGCTGGCGAGGCGGCTTCGCCATTCGTCGCTGCCGAAGAGCGCAAGGGCCGCAAGGACAGCGACGGCGACGAAGATCACGGTGCACAGTACGAACAGCACGATCGACAGGGTGTGGATGCGGCCGGCCTCGCCGCCGGCGGGATCGAGAGCCGACTGCACCCCCGCGCAGGCCGCCAGCGGCAGCAGGACAGCCAGAGCGGGAAAGCGTGGTGCTCTCATGGCTGCCCACCTGCAGCCGTGGCGCGGCCGCCGAGGGGCTGGCGTTCTTCGGATGAAAAAAAAGCCGCGGCGTCGCGCATCTGGCGGGCGGTGAGGCGCCGCGCTACCGACGCCATGATCCGTCCATGCGCCGTCGACGCCCGTCCGCCGCGCTGCCAGAGCTCCAATTGGGAAAGGAGATACGAGGCGTGCTGTCCGGCAAGACTCGGGAAGGATGGAGCCCTGCCATCCCCATGGCACGCGAGGCACGGCGGAACGTCCCGATCCGGGTCGCCTCGCCTTGCCAGATCCTGGCCGCGCAATCGCTCTTGCGCCTTTGCGTCGACCGCCGCCGCGGGCGGCGGCGGCAGCGCTGCGTAATAGGCTGCAAGCCGCTCCATCCCGGCGCTCGAGAGAGCGCCTGCAACGGGCTGCATGATGCCGCTCGGCCGCCGGCGCCCGAAATATTCGTGCAAGGCGCGGCGGAGGTAGGTCTCCGACTGACCGGCAAGGTTTGGAACGAGCGCACTCAAGGTGGGAAGGCCGCTGTCGTCGTGGCAGCGCCGGCACTCGGTCAGCGGCTGCCGTGCTTCGGCGGCAGGGCGGCCGCCGGGCGGCGGGTTCTCCAGGCGATCGATGCCTGCCATTGACGGATAGGCGTTCATCCCGGCCGGACCGGTTTCGCGAAGCCGGTCGAGAAAGGCGGTCACCGCCCACACTTCATCGTTGCGCAACTGCGAGGGCCACGCCGGCATGCCCGTGTATTTCAGGCCGTTCATGACGATCCAGAATATTTCTTCGAGCGCTTCCCGTTTGGCCAGCGCCGCGGCCAGGTCGGGCGGCGGCGGCAACATCCCGCTGACGATGGCGTTGACCGGTTCTCCCGGCCTTGCGTGGCAGGGCACGCAGCCGCCCTCGAAGTGCGCCGCGCCGAGCCTCGCCATGTCCGGGTCATGCACTGGCCGCACCTCGACCGTCGAGCTGTAGGTCGCCACCGACCGCTCCCGAACCTGGGTGAGCAGCCATGTGGTAATGCCGAGATGCTCGCGGTCCGCCCCGACCGGATAAACCCCGGACCAGATGAAGAGAGCGACTGCGAGCACGCCGAGACCAGCGATGAGGGTGACGGCTGCCAGGAGCCGTTGCCACGCCGGACGATGCTCAGCCGGCATTCGCAGCCATGCTCCGTCGTGCATCCGGGCCCGGGTCACGGACGGACAAGGCGTCGATCCCGAACACGCACCGGGCTGCCATGGCCACGCCGGCGGTCAGATAGGTCACCGGACAGACGACGAGCATGAGCAGCCCTGCGAGCTGCTGGTCCTCGAGGCGGATCGGCATCGCATGGCCAGCCGCGTGCGATGCCGAAAGCAGCGCGGGATAAAGGCCGCGCGGCGCGAACACCAGCAGGACTCCCAGCAGGCAGAAGATCTTGGCTGTCAGAAGCAGCGCCAGCAGGCCACGCCAGCGGTCGCCGCCGCGCAGCCCCAGCATGGAAGACCAGAACCACAGTGCGGCGGCGAAAAGCGACAGCTGCATAAGAGCGTGGAGACCCGGCGACAGCATCGTCCGGGAGAGCAGAGGCGGGGCATGCCAGGCCCACAGGAGCGCGAGTTGCGCCAGCATGGCTGGGAAGACCTGGGGCCGGCTGTCGACTTTCAGGGCGGCCAGCCGCACCGCCGCCAGTGCGGCAAGCGGCGCGACGGCATTCATCAGGAAGAGATGAATGGCCATATGCTCGGTCAAAGTCCCGATGGCGGGGATCATGAGGCAGAAACAGGGAGGGGCGAGGATTGTTCCTTGCGGGCAGCAGGCGCGGCGAATCTCGGGGGCCGGCATGTCCGGCGGGCGCGACGACGCCTTTCGCCACCGTTCCGACGGCCGCTGCTGCTGACTATCTCAGCCGGACCTCGTCGACGGCGTGGCGGAGATTGCCGCCATGCCGCGCCAGCACCGCTTCGGCTTCGGCCGGTTCGAGTCCGAAACCCAGCATGACCGCAGACTTGACGTCGCCGTCCGCGCGCTCGACATGGCGGGCCGCATCGGCGGGGCCGCATCCCACGATCTGGCACACCATGCCTTCGGCGCGCCGTCGCAGCTTCGCATTGCTGGCGCGCATGTGCACCATCAGCCCGAGGTAGACGCGGCCGAGCTTGACCATCACCGCCGAGGAGAAGAGGTTGAGCACGATCTTCTGTGCGGTGCCTGCCTTCATGCGGGTGGAGCCGGCAATCACTTCCGGCCCGGTTGCCACGAGAATCCGATGGCGGGCGGCCTGGAAGAGCGGTGCGCCCTTGTTGCTGGCGATCGCGATGGTGACGGCTCCGGCGTTGCCGGCGGCTCTGAGCGCGCCGATCGTGAAAGGGGTTGCGCCGCTCGCGGCGATGCCGAGGACGACGTCATTGGCGCCGATGCCTGCCCTCGCCATGGCGGAAGCGCCTGCCGCCTCGTCGTCCTCCGCGCCCTCGACGCTCTCGATGAGCGCGCCGAGGCCCCCGGCCATGGCGTAGACGAGCCGGTCGGCTGGCCAGCCGAAGGTCGGCGGCAGTTCGGTGCCGTCCTGGACGCCGATGCGGCCGGACGTTCCGGCCCCGGCATAGACGATCCGGCCACCGCGTCCTAGCGCCGGGACGGCGTCGTCCACCGCGGCCGCCAGGTCCGTCAGGGCACCAGCCACCGCGGCGGCGGCCGCAAGCTGGCCCTCATACATCGCAGCCAGCATCTCGGCCGTGGACCAGGAGTCCAGATCGAGATAGCGCGGGCTGAATTCCTCGGTGGCCATTCTTTTCCTCGGCGCTCACTCATGCAGGGAAATCCGGCGCCGCCACCGAGGTTCCATCGAATGGAGCAGGCCGGACGCTCAATCCGGTTCCGGAAGGCCCGGGTCGAGGCGCGGGGCGATCCAGCGCGCCGCCTGCAGGAGAACGTCGTCGGCGTTCCGGCGGCCGACGAGCTGCACGGAGAGCGGCAGCCCGTTGGGCCCGATGCCGGCAGGAACCGAAACCAGGGGCGCATGGAGCAGCGTCCAGCCGCGCGAATAGAGCGGATCGCCGGTGGCATGGAGTCCTTTCGGCGCCTCGCCGGCGGCGGCCGGCGAGAGGATCACATCGAATTCCAGGAACTGCGCATCGTGGACGCGCCGCGCCCGGTCGGCCGCGTCGAGCGCCGAGGCGTAGTCGTCATGGCTGGTCGCCAGCCCTGCCTCGACGATTTCCGCAAAAGCAGCGGAGATACGGTCGCGGTGTCTGCGGTACTCGAAAATCCGCGCCCGTGCCGTCTCGTAGGTCATGATGATCTTTTGCCGGGCGGAGAGATCCAGAAAGATCTCCGGCGTCGAAAGCTCGCCGACGGCGGCGCCGGCGTCGGCGAGCACGGCGAGCGCCCGCTCGCAGACGTCGCGCATTTCCATCGACCCTTCCGCCCAGTGCGGCCCCCGCATCAGTGCGATACGGGGACGCCATCCCGAAACGGTGTGGGCGCGGCCGAGGTTGGGGCAGAGCGCCCGGCGCAAAAGCATGAGGTCGTCCACCGAGCGGGCGAAGCCGCCGAGCGTGTCCAGAGAGGCGGCAACGCCCATCACCCCGTCGAGATCGAAGTCGCCATGGGTGGGCTTGTAGGCAAGCACGCCGCAGAAGGCACCCGGACGTACCAGCGAGCCGGAGGTTTGTGTGCCCAGCGCGAAGGGCACCATGAAATCGGCGACCGCGGCTGCCGAACCGCTCGACGAGCCGCCGGGCGTGTGGGCGAGATTTCGCGGGTTCGCCGTCGGGCCGGGATGAAAACAGGCGAACTCCGTGGTCACGGACTTGCCGACCAGGATGGCGCCGGCATCCTTCAGGAGCTGGATGCAGGATGCATCACGCCCGGGCCGCCTCTCCGCATGGACCGGACTTCCCCAGCCGGTCGGAAAATCGGCGGTGTCGATGATGTCCTTGGCGACGAAGGGCACGCCGTGCAACGGCCCCTTCGGCTGGCTCGAGTCGGCCCGTTCGGCCGCGGCTCTCGCCGCATCGGCGTCAAGGCGCTGGAAGGCATGCACGAACGGCTCGCGGTCGGCGACACGGTCGAGACACGACGCCATCAGGTCCGCCGCCTTCAGCTCGCCACCCGCTATCGCTGCAGCGGCCTCGGCGGCGGTGAGGCGGTTGAACTCCTTGCGGGCTGTCATGGCAGTCGATCTCCTCATCGGCACGTCGTCCTTCCGACACCGACATACCAAATCCTGCCGAGGAAATCGCTATTCCCGGCCGGGACGTCTTTTCGTCAATTGCCGCGAGCCGAACTTCGTTGCCGCCACGGCAGGGCATCGAGGTCGACGTTGCCGCCTGTCAGAATGACGCCGACCCGTTTCCCGGCGAACAGGTCCCTGTTCTTCAGAATCGTCGCCAGCGGTACCGCGCTCGACGCCTCGACGACCAGCTTCAGGTGTTTCCAGATCAGCTTCATCGCGTCGATGATCTCTATTTCCGAGGCGGTCAGGATGTCGGACACATGGTTTCTGACGAAATGCCAGGTGAGGTCCTTCAGGGGCACCCTGAGGCCGTCGGCGACGGTATCCGGAGCATCGTCGGCGATGAGACGGCCAGCCCTGAAACTGCGGTACGCGTCATCGGCCTGTTCGGGCTCGGCGGCGTAGACATGAACACGCGAGGCGAGGTCGGACACCGCAAGGCAGGTGCCCGAGACCATGCCGCCCCCGCCGATCGGCGCGATGACCGCGTCGATGCCGTCAACCTGCCCGATCAATTCTCTCGCACAGGTACCCTGGCCCGCGATGACGCGCGGGTCGTCGTAGGGATGGACGAATTCCGCTCCCGGGTCGGCTACGATACCGGCAAGAACGGCCTCGCGTGAGGACATGGATGGTTCACATTCCACGATCCTTCCGCCATAGCCGCGCACCGCCTCCTTCTTTGCCTCGGATGCGGTGCGCGGCATGACCACGGTGCATTGAATACCGCGACGTTCCGCCGCGTAGGAAAGGCACGTGCCGTGATTGCCGGAGGAATGAGTGGCAACCCCCCTTGCCGCCTGCGCCTCGCTCAGCTCGAGAACGGCATTCGACGCGCCGCGCGCCTTGAAGGCTCCGGCCTTCTGGAGGTTTTCGCACTTGAAGAACAGCTCAGCGCCAGCGAGGGAATTCACGAAGGCAGACGTAAACACCGGGGTGCGGTGGATGTAGCGCTGAATGCGCTCATGAGCGGTCAGCACGTCGTCGAGCGTGGGAAGGTACATGATCCATGGTCCCCCAATCCGGCGGTTTTGAGCGCCAGCCGATAGCAGTCGCGGCAAGGTCGTGTCGAGATAAACCGGTCGCGTCAGGATGCCCACATCCGGCCACCCTGATCCTGTTTGCGAAACCGCAAAGCGGTAGCGGGCCCTGTCGCCTATCGGCTCCGGCAGAAACGTCCGCAGCCTCGGCGAGCGGAGTCATCGGACGAAAGGGAGAGTGACAGTGGTCCCGAGAAAGAACCTCGACGTTCACCCGGCCGGTTCGGCCGGGGACGAGCGCAGATTGCTGCCGATGCTGATCGTCGGGCTCATCCTGGTCGTGCTCGGCATGATCGCAGTGATGGTGTTCGTGTAGCAAACGCCGCATGCGCCTGGATGTCGCAAGCCAAGCCAGTGCTCGCATGCGCCGCGCGTAGCAGCGCCGCGCGTCGCCATCTTCGTCTGCCGCCATTGCGGTTCCAGAGCTTTGGTCGCGTGCGGCTGGACGCCTGCTTTGGGGAGCCGGGCCATTCGCGATGCGGGAGACCAGCAGGCGCCGAACGTTGGTCAGACCCCCTGCCGGGTGCGCGGCGGCTC
>JAJFMR010000001.1 GCA_020696915.1 Rhizobiaceae bacterium
GGCGGGGCGCCGTGCCGCTTGCCGACACGGTTGCCGGTTTCGAGACCCTGAAGCAGGCCGGCAAGATCCGGCATTGGGGGGTGAGCAATTTCGACACCGGCGACATGGATGAGCTCGCCGCGGTTTCCGGCGGCGCGAACGTCCAGGCCAACCAGGTCATCTATAGTCTGTCGAGCCGGGTCATCGAGTTCGATCTCCTGCCGCGGGGGGAGGCGGCAGGACTTCCGATCATGGCGTATTCGCCGCTCGGCCAGGGCGATCTGGCCGACGACGCTACGCTCGCAACAATCGCGAGGCGTCACGATGCGACCGCGGCCGGCGTCGCACTCGCCTTCGTGCTTCGCCGCCCCGGTGTCGTGGCGATTCCCAAGGCGGTCCGGCCGGATCATGTCCGCGACAATCGTGCCGCACTGGACATTCGACTGACGCCCGAGGATCTGGCCGATCTCGACGCGGCTTTTCCGCCGCCGCGCCGCAAGCGCCGTCTCGATATCATCTGATCCGCTGCGTCTTCCCGGCTGCGAAACTTTCCATTCGGGGAAACGCCCGCTATAGAGCACTCTGCAACAAGGCCTCGCTGCTTTGCATCCGGAATTGCGGAAAAACAGGCAGACTGAGCACCGGGGCAGCGCCGTCCTTCGATAGCGCGCGCTCCGTCATCCGGATCGTATTCGTGAGGAGGGCAACATGTTCCGCTGGGGCGTTCTTTCGACCGCAAAGATCGCGCGCGAGCAGCTTCTGCCGGCCATCGTCGAATCCGAAAACGGCGTGTTGTCGGCGATCGCCAGCCGCGACGAGGCGCGTGCCCGCGCGCTGGCTGACCGCTTCGGCGCGCCGCATGCCTTCGGCTCCTACGAGGCGCTGCTCGATTCCGACACGGTCGACGGGGTCTACATTCCGCTGCCGACCTCGCAGCACGTCGAATGGACGGCAAGGGCAGCCGAAGCCGGCAAGCACGTGCTGGTCGAAAAGCCGCTGGCGCTCCAGGCCGACGACATCGCGCCGCTCATGGAGATTCGGGACCGCCGCAAGGTGCTGATCTGCGAAGCGTTCATGGTGGTGTACCACCCGCAATGGATCAAGGTACGCGACCTCGTCGCGTCCGGAGCGATCGGCAGGCTGCGCCACGTGCAGGGCGCCTTCACCTATTACAACGTCGATCCGGGCAACATGCGCAACATTTTGGCGCTCGGCGGCGGCGCGCTTCCCGACATCGGCGTCTATCCGACGGTTTCGACGCGTTTCGTGACCGGTCGGGAGCCTGCCCGTGTCCAGGCGACGGTCGAGCGCGACAGCACCTTCGGCACCGATGTCTATTCGTCCATCCGCGCCGATTTCGGCGACTTCGAGCTTTCCTTTTATCTGTCCACGCAGATGGCCAACCGGCAATTGATGGTGTTCCACGGCGACGAGGGCTTCATCGAAGTGCGCTCGCCCTTCAACGCCGGGCTCTACGAGCATCACCGGATCGAGTTGCACAACCGGAGCCATACGGAAGCGTCGGTGTTCCGTTTCCCCGGCACCCAGCAGTACAGGCTGGAGGTCGAAGCCTTTGCGCGGGCGGCTGCAGGCAGCGGCGAGCGGGTCTTCACGCTCGAGGAATCGGTGCTCAACCAGAAGGTCATCGACGCCATCTTCCGCGCCGGCGGCAGGGATGGCTGGGAAACCGTCTGAGCGGCGTCGAAGACTGAGCGGCGTCGAAGACTGAAGACTGAGCGACGCGGCAGTCCGGCGGCGCCCGCTCGCCGCCAGGTGGTGATGCCGGCCGCGCAAGTCCATCGATCCCGTTGCTTACAAAGCTTGCGCGCCGAAATGCCCGTTCTTATATACGCCGCAATCCCGAGCGTGCCGCGCCAGACCGCGGTTGCGAGCGGCATTTGCTGGAAAATCAGGGGCTTTCGTCGGAACGCCTGAACGGGTCCTGAGAGCCTGCTAAGCGGAGAATGGAAACATGGCAAAAGTAATCGGCATCGATCTCGGAACCACCAATTCCTGCGTCGCCGTGATGGACGGCAGGGACGCGAAAGTCATCGAGAACGCGGAAGGCGCGCGCACCACGCCCTCCATCGTCGCGTTCACCTCGGAGGGCGAACGCCTGGTCGGGCAGCCGGCCAAGCGACAGGCGGTAACCAACCCGGAGAACACGATCTTCGCGGTCAAGCGGCTCATCGGGCGCCGTTACGACGACCCGATCACCGACAAGGACAAGAAGCTCGTCCCTTACAAGATCGTCAAGGGCGACAATGGCGATGCCTGGGTGGAAGCCGGAGGCAAGAAGCTGTCGCCGTCCCAGATTTCCGCAATGATCCTCCAGAAGATGAAGGAGACCGCAGAAGCGTATCTCGGCGAAAAGGTGGAAAAGGCCGTCATTACCGTTCCCGCCTATTTCAACGACGCGCAGCGCCAGGCCACCAAGGACGCCGGCAAGATCGCCGGCCTCGAAGTGCTGCGCATCATCAACGAACCCACCGCCGCTGCGCTCGCCTATGGGCTCGACAAGAAGGAAGGCAAGACGATTGCCGTCTATGACCTTGGCGGCGGCACTTTCGACATTTCCGTCCTCGAGATCGGCGACGGCGTGTTCGAGGTGAAGTCCACGAATGGCGACACCTTCCTCGGCGGCGAGGACTTCGACATGCGCCTCGTCGAATACCTGGCTGCGGAGTTCAAGAAGGAGCAGGGCATCGATCTGAAAAACGACAAGCTGGCGCTGCAGCGGCTCAAGGAAGCCGCCGAGAAGGCCAAGATCGAGCTGTCCTCGTCGTCGCAGACGGAGATCAACCTGCCCTTCATCACCGCCGACCAGACCGGTCCGAAGCACCTGACCATGAAGCTGACCCGCGCCAAGTTCGAGCAGCTGGTCGAGGATCTGGTGCAGCGCACGATCGAGCCCTGCCGGGCGGCGCTCAAGGATGCCGGCCTCAAGGCCGGCGAGATCGACGAAGTGGTCCTGGTCGGCGGCATGACGCGCATGCCTAAGGTCCAGGAAGTAGTGAAGCAGTTCTTCGGCAAGGAGCCGCACAAGGGCGTCAACCCCGACGAGGTGGTCGCGATAGGTGCGGCGATCCAGGCAGGCGTGCTGCAGGGCGACGTCAAGGACGTACTGCTTCTCGACGTCACGCCGCTGTCGCTCGGCATCGAAACGCTGGGTGGTGTCTTCACGAGGCTGATCGAGCGCAACACGACCATCCCGACGAAGAAGAGCCAGGTCTTCTCGACCGCCGAGGACAGCCAGGCGGCAGTGACGATCCGCGTCTTCCAGGGCGAGCGCGAGATGGCGGCCGACAACAAGCTGCTTGGGCAGTTCGACCTGGTTGGGATTCCGCCGGCGCCGCGCGGCGTGCCGCAGATCGAAGTCACCTTCGATATCGACGCCAACGGCATCGTCAACGTCTCGGCCAAGGACAAGGGCACCGGCAAGGAGCATCAGATCCGGATCCAGGCCTCCGGCGGTCTTTCCGACGCCGACATCGAGAAGATGGTCAAGGACGCAGAGGCCAACGCCGATAACGACAAGAAGCGGCGGGCGCTCGTCGAAGCCCGCAACCAGGCCGAAGCGCTGGCGCACTCCTCGGAAAAGTCGCTCAAGGATTACGGCGACAAGGTCTCGGAGGCTGACCGCACGGCGATCACCGAGGCGATCGCGGCTGTCAAGGCAGCTGCCGAGGGCGACGATGTCGAGGCGATCAATGCCCGCAGCCAGACCCTGGCGGAGGTCTCCATGAAGCTCGGCCAGGCAATGTACGAGGCCAGCCAGAAGGAAGCGGCGGAGGCGGATGCCAAGGCCGACGCGGCCGGCGACAAGGATGTGGTCGACGCCGATTTCGAGGAGATCGACGAAGACGACGACAAGAAGAAGTCGGCCTGATCGACTGTCACGCGCGTGAAGAAAAGCCCGGCGGAAAGGCCGGGCTTTTTTGCAGCAGCAGCGAAAAAAATGCTGAAGCCGCTGTGCCGATACTGGCATCGGACCCGAGCCAACATTAAATCGAAAGCCATTCTGGGATTTGCGGCAATGCATCGAGTCATCGAAAGTCCGAGCGGCGGGGCAAGATGAAGACGGATTTCTACGAGACGCTGGGCCTCAGCAAGGGCGCCGACGAGAAGGAACTGAAGTCGGCTTTCCGCAAGCTCGCGATGCAGTTCCACCCCGATCGCAACCCCGGCGACAACGCCTGCGAGCACAAGTTCAAGGAAATCAACGAGGCCTATGAAACACTGAAGGACCCCCAGAAGCGTGCCGCCTATGATCGTTTCGGCCACGCCGCCTTCGAGAACGGCGGCATGGGCAATGGCGCGGCCGGCTTTGCGGCTGGCGGCTTCTCCGACATCTTCGAAGACATTTTCGGGGAGATGATGGGCGGCCGTCAGCGCCGCTCATCGGGCGGCCGCGAGCGCGGCGCCGATCTCCGCTACAACATGGAAATCAATCTCGAGGAAGCGTATTCCGGCAAGACCGCGCAGATCAGGGTGCCGGCGTCCGTTGCCTGCGACGACTGCTCCGGATCGGGAGCGCAGCCGGGCAGCCAGCCGGTCACCTGCACGATGTGCGGCGGCCACGGCAAGGTTCGGGCGGCGCAAGGCTTCTTTTCCATCGAGCGCACCTGTCCGCAGTGCCACGGGCGCGGCCAGACCATCAAGGATCCCTGCCAGAAATGTTCCGGCCAGGGCCGCGTCGTCGAGGAGAAGTCGCTGTCGGTCAACATCCCGGCCGGCATCGAGGACGGCACGCGCATCCGGCTCGCCAATGAGGGCGAGGCTGGCCTGCGCGGAGGTCCGTCGGGCGACCTCTACATTTTCCTGTCGGTGAAGCCGCACGAATTCTTCCAGCGCGACGGTGCCGACCTCTATTGCAAGGTGCCGATCTCGATGACGACGGCATCGCTCGGCGGCGCCTTCGAGGTCACCACTCTCGATGGCACGCAGACCCGCGTCAAGGTTCCGGAAGGCACTCAGAACGGCAGGCAGTTCCGCCTGAAAGGCAAGGGCATGCCGGTGCTGCGCCAGCCCCAGATAGGCGACCTCTACATCCAGACCGCGGTCGAGACACCGCAAAACTTGACGCGCCGGCAGCGCGAACTGCTGGAGGAGTTCGAGAAACTCTCCTCGAAGGACAATTCGCCGCAGTCGAGCGGCTTCTTCGCCCGGATGAAGGACTTCTTCGAATCGTTCAGCGAAAGCTGAAATTGCCACGGCAGCCTAGGTGCCTTGCCTTGGCCCCTTTTGCCGGTATCAATGAGCCGGGGCAGACAGGAACGTGCGATGGCTGGCGTGTCCGGATTCCGCAAGACTCTGGCCAGGAAATTCGATGACGAGATCCGCTTCTTCAAGGGGTGGATGACCAGGCCGAAGGCAGTCGGCTCGATAGTCCCGACGAGTTCGGTCACCGCCCGCCGCATGGCATCTGTCGTCGATCCCGGGTCGGGGCTGCCGGTGCTTGAGGTCGGCCCGGGGACCGGGGTGATCACGCGCGCCATACTCGAACGCGGGATAAGACCGGACAATCTGGTCGCCGTCGAACATTCCGCAGAGTTCGCGCGCCATCTGAGGCAGGCGTTTCCAGGCGTCAACGTCATCGAGGGAGACGCCTTCGATCTCGAGCGGACGCTCGGCGCGCTGGCCAGGCAGCGCTTCGACTGCGTGGTTTCCGGCGTTCCGCTCCTCAACTTTCCGGTGGCCCGCCGCGTCGCCTATATCGATAGCCTGCTCGATCGCATTCCGCACGGCCGGCCCGTGGTGCAGCTGACTTACGGTCCGAGATCTCCGGTGCCCCCGGGACATGGCGACTACACGGTGGAGCATTTCGACTTCGTTATCCGCAACATTCCCCCCACCCAGCTGTGGATCTACCGGCGGTCGCCCAGGAACTGAGCCCCGTTCGGACGCACCGAGGACGCACCGGCGCATGCATTGATCCGGTAGGCCCTTTGCCTGTAGAGGGGTTGCCTGGAACAGGGGAGATTCGTGCCCGTCCCGAGGATTCTGGTCTTCGCCGGCTCGATCCGCAGCGGCGCCTTCAGCGCGCGCACGGCCGACGCGGCGATGAAGGAACTGGCGATGCAGGGTGCCGACGTCACCCGCATCTCGCTGGTCGACTATCCGCTGCCGATCATGGACCAGGATCTCGAAAAGGAGAAAGGCGTGCCCGAGAACGCGGTGCGGCTCGCCCGCCTGATTTCCGGGCATGACGGGCTCCTGATCGCCAGCCCGGAATACAACGCCTCGATCCCGCCGCTTCTCAAGAATGCGATCGATTGGGTAAGCCGGGTCAGGAGGGTCGAGGGGTTTCATCCCCTCGCCGGCAAGGCCGCGGCACTTTGCTCGTCCTCGGACGGCAACTTTGCCGGCATGCGCGGGCTCTACCACCTGCGCGCGGTGCTGATGGCCTGCCAGATGGAGGTGATCACACCGCAATGCTCGGTTGCCCGCGCGGCGGACGCTTTCGACGAGGACGGCGGGCTTCGCGAGGAGCGGCTTCGCCGTCAGATGGAGAAGGTATGCAGAACCCTGATCGAGCGCGCCATGATGTTCTCGACCCGGATAGAGCCGTGACGGCCATGCGGGACCGGCTTGTCGTCGGGCTGGACGTGCCGACGCTTCGCGAGGCCGAGGCGGTGGTCAAGGACCTGGACGGCATCGTTTCCTTCTACAAGATCGGCTACCAGCTGGCTTTCGCAGGCGGCCTCGATTTCGCCCGCGAACTTGCCGGAGGGGGCAAGAAGGTCTTCCTCGACATGAAGCTCCTCGACATTGACAACACCGTCGCCGCCGGCGTCGCGAACGTCGCGCGAATGGGCGTGGCAATGCTCACCATCCATGCCTATCCGAAGGCCATGCGGGCGGCGGTCGCGGCAGCCGCCGGATCGGACCTCTGCCTGCTCGGCGTCACGGTGCTGACTTCGATGGACGCAACGGATATGGCCGACGCCGGCTATCATCAGGATCCCGCGGCGCTGGCGTTACGGCGGGCCGGCCAGGCGCGCGCCTCAGGCATGGGGGGCGTGGTGTGCTCGGCCGCCGAGGCCGCTTCCGTGCGCCGGGCCGTCGGAGCGGATCTTTTGGTCGTCACACCCGGGATTCGGCCGGCCGGGGCCGTCCCGGACGACCAGAAGCGCGTGGTGTCGCCGGGCGACGCCATCCGCAGCGGAGCCAGCCACCTCGTGGTGTCGCGTCCTATCATCGCGTCGCCTGACAGGCGCGCCGCGGCGGAGGCCATCCTGGCCGAGATGGCCGCTGCTGCCTGAAAAGCCTGTTCGACGAGGAGCGGAAAAATGGCCAAAGGATACTGGATAGCCCATGTCGATGTGCGCGATCCTGAAAGCTACAAGAATTATGTTGCGGCAGCGAAGCCGGCCTTCGACAGGTTCGGGGCGAGATTCCTGGCCCGCGGCGGTGCCTTCGAGGCGCCCGAAGGCAGGGGCCGAGCCCGCAACGTGATCATCGAATTCCCCTCGCTCGAGGATGCCCAAGCCTGCTACCATTCCGCGGAATACCAAGCTGCGCGCGCCATCCGCGAGAAGGTCGCCGATGCGGAACTGGTGCTGGTGGAAGGCGTCGACATGTGACCTTTCAGGCCCCGGCGAGAAGCCGTCGTCAGGCTGGCCGGCAAAAAATCACGAAAGCTGATCTATTGCGTTGCAACAGAAGTCGTCTAACTTCATTGTCTTGGGAGGGGACAGATTCGGCGGGCCGCCGGAGATTGCGGGGTTTTGTTGTTTTACGAGATTTATGAACTCAATCATGCCGCCATCCAGCCGCTCCGAGCCTATTCGGACACGATAAGGCTGCTCTATTCCAATCCGCTGAATCCTTTCTCGCATACGCCATGGGGCCGCTCGGTGGCTGCTGCGGCCGAACTCTTCGAGCGCACGACGCGGCGTTACGGCAAGCCGCGTTTCGATCTGACGTCGACGGTCGTCGACTGGAAGAGCGTGGCGGTGACGGAAGAGATCGTGTGGTCACGCCCGTTCTGCAATCTCATCCACTTCCGCCGCGAACTTCCGGCTTCCCGACGGCGGGATCGAAAGCTGTTGATAGTCGCGCCGATGTCGGGGCACTATGCGACGCTCCTGCGCGGCACGGTCGAAGCCATGCTGCCGCATGCCGACGTCTACGTGACGGATTGGACAGATGCGCGGATGGTGCCGCTCGTCGACGGCAGCTTCGACCTCGACGACTATGTCGACTATGTGATCGCCATGCTGCACCATCTCGGCCGCGACACCAACATAATGGCCGTCTGCCAGCCCTCCGTTCCGGTGCTCGCGGCGGTGTCCCTGATGGAAGCCGAGGGCGATCCCTTCGCGCCGGCCACCATGGTCCTGATGGGCGGTCCGATCGACACGAGGCGAAACCCGACGGCCGTCAACCTGCTGGCCGAGGAGAAGGGGACCGCGTGGTTCCGGGACAATGTGATCATGCAGGTTCCGTGGCCGTTGCCTGGCTTTGCACGGCCGGTCTATCCGGGATTCCTGCAGCTGTCGGGCTTCATGGGCATGAACCTCGACCGCCATATAGACGCACACAAGGAGTTCTTCATGCATCTCGTGAAGAACGACGGCGACGGCGCCGAGAAGCACCGCGAGTTCTATGACGAATATCTTGCCGTCATGGACCTGACCGCGGAATTCTACCTGCAGACGGTGGATACTGTGTTTGTCCGCCACCTGCTGCCCAAGGGAGAGATGACGCATCGCGGCAGGCCCGTCGATTCAAAGGCAATCCGGACGGTGGCTTTGCTCACCGTCGAAGGCGAGAACGACGACATTTCGGGCCTTGGCCAGACGGAGGCCGCCCACCGGCTCTGCGTCAACATTCCCGACGACCAGCGCGCCCATTACGTGCAGCCTGCCGTCGGTCACTATGGCGTCTTCAACGGCTCACGGTTCCGCGCCGAGATCGCCCCGCGGATCGTCGACTTCATCACCAGCTACGGCCGTGCGAACCAGGCTCGCCCCAAACCTCGCCTGGTTCGCGCCGAGGTCGGATAGCCGGCTACACCGCAGCACTGTCCGGTGGCAAACCGCCGCAAGTGATTCGCCGCTCCGCGAGGGAAAAGCGGCGGGTTCGGCCGGCTTCACGAGTTTTTAGGTCGCAAAACCGGCCTCGATTGCCCAGTCTGTTGCAGAAAGGTCGCGTTTCGGCCAGCGGCAGTAACCATTCCGGATGATCCACCCTGCCATGGAATTGACACATAGCCCAAATCGACCTTAACCTTTCTTTAACAAAAGATAACGGGGTGGGTTGGGGCGATGAACTCCTCAAGGCAAACGGGGCGCGTCCGATTGCGCGCGCTGGCTCTCGGACTGGGGGCGGCACTCTTCTCGTTCGGCGGGGCCGGTGCAGAGCCGATGCTGATCGGCGGACTGACCTCGCAGCCGATCGGGCACTATGATTTCTGCAAGAGCAACCCGGCCGAGTGTCGGATCCGGACGCGCGACGCCGGGCCGCAGCGGGTGAGCGACGCGGTATGGCATGACATCCTCTCCGTCAACGCCAACGTAAATTCTTCGATCAGGCCAATGAACGATTTCGACGTTTACGGCACCGACGAGGTCTGGGCCTATCCCGACGGGGTCGGCGACTGCGAGGATTACGTGCTCGAGAAGCGCCGGCAGTTGATGCGCAGTGGCGTGGCGCTTTCCAATCTGCTGATCACCGTGGTTCGCAAGCCCGACGGGGAGGGTCATGCCGTGCTGACTGTCCGCACGACCGACGGCGACTTCATTCTCGACAATCTGACCGACGAAGTCCGCAAGTGGCAAACCACCGGCTACCGGTTCCTGAAGCGTCAGGCGACCGACCATACCGGCCACTGGGTTTCCATCCGCGAAGGCAACGAGACGTTGGTCAGTTCCGTCCAGTAACGTCGCCAGACGGGCGCGAGGGCGACGTATCGTCAGGCCGCCTGCGCCAGCCGCTCCCCGGTCATGCGGTAGGAGATCGCTTCAGCCAGATGAATGCGGCCGACCCCGTCTGCTCCGTCGAGGTCGGCGAGCGTGCGGGCGACCCTGAGCACCCGATGATAGGCTCGCGCCGAGAAACCAAGTTTTTCGCTGGCGTCGCGCAGCAGCGACAGGCCGGCCGCGTCGGGCGCGGCGATCTTCTCGATCAGCGCTGCCGAGCAATGGGCGTTGGTCTGGGCCATGTTCGGGCCGAGGCCGGCGAGACGGTGTTGCTGGGCACTGCGCGCCTTCCCGACGCGTGCGGCGACCGCAGCGCTGGGCTCGGCACGGCCCGGGCGTATGAGGTCGCCCGCGGAGACCGCCGGTACGGCAATCCTGAGGTCGATGCGGTCAAGAAGCGGGCCGGAGATCCTTGCCTGATAGTCGGACTGGCAGCGCTGCCCCCGCGCGCACCGGTAGCCCGGTTCTCCCGCCATGCCGCAGCGGCAGGGGTTCATCGCAGCGACGAGCTGGATGCGGGCGGGATAGGTCACGCGGTGATTGGCCCTGGCGATCATGCATTCCCCGGTTTCCAGGGGCTGCCGCAGGGCATCGAGCGTCTGCGGCGAGAACTCGGGAAACTCGTCCAGGAAAAGGACGCCGTTGTGGGCCAGCGAGACCTCGCCCGGTCTGGCTCCGGTGCCTCCCCCCACCATGGCCGCCATGGAGGCCGAATGATGTGGCGCCCGGAACGGCCGGCGATCCGTGAGCTTGCCGCCGGCAAGTTGGCCGGCAATCGACGCGATCATCGAGACTTCCAGCAGCTCCTTGGGCGCCAGCGGCGGCAGGATTGACGGAAGCCGCTGGGCAAGCATCGACTTGCCCGAGCCGGGCGGGCCGATCATCAGCAGATTGTGGCCGCCGGCCGCCGCCACCTCCAGTGCCCGACGCGCGGTCTCCTGGCCTTTGATGTCGGCAAGGTCGGGCAGGTCGGTGCCGGGTGCGTGCACGCTCGGCTGAGGCCGCGACAGCACCTGCGTGCCGCGGAAATGGTTGGCCATGGCGATCAGGCTGCGCGGCGCCAGAATGTCGATGTCGGCCCCTGCCCACGCCGCCTCGGGACCGGAAATGGCCGGGCAGATGAGGCCCTTGCCCTCCGCATTGGCGCCGATCGCCGCCGGCAGTGCGCCGGCCACGCCCGAAATCGTGCCGTCGAGCGACAGCTCGCCAAGCACTACATAGCCGGCGAGCGCATCTCCCGGGATGGCGCCCAGCGACGCCATCAGTCCGAGCGCGATCGGCAGGTCGTAATGGCTGCCTTCCTTCGGAAGGTCCGCCGGCGCGAGATTGACCGTTACCTTCTTCGGCGGCATCGACAGGCCAGACGCGTGCAGCGCCGCCTGCACCCGCTCGCGGCTTTCGGCGACCGCCTTGTCGGGCAGGCCGACGATGTGCATGCCGACCTTCCCCGGACCGACCATCACTTGCACGTCCACCGGTACCGCCTCGATGCCCTGGAATGCCACCGTGCGCACGCGCGAAACCATGTTGCCCCGTCCTGTCGACCGCGTGCCGCGAAGTTCTTTCACGCGGACGATTGCGAGAAGAGCACAGATCGGCAGCCGCGGCAAGAACAATACAGGAACATTGCGGCGGCCAAGCAGCTTCTGCGACCGCGCTGCCTCTCAGGCTCCGTGTGGCTGCCTATTTGAGCTCCGACTTGATCTTCTCCACCTCGTCCGCGCTCATCTCGCCGACCGTCGTGACCTCGCCGTCCTTGATCCGCCACAAGCGGAACGGACCGGTGATGTCGCCGTACTCGTCGAAGCTGACCGGGCCGATGACCCCTTCGTACTTGATCGGTTTGCCTTCCTTGATCAGCGCCAGTGCCTTTGCGAACTCTTCCTTGCCGGCATGGATCGGCGTGCCACCGGACGCCACAACCTCGGGGATGGCGGCCTTGATGGCGGCGGCGTCTCCCTTGCCCGCCTTGGCGATGGCCAGCGCGACGATGGCGCCCGCGTCATAGGAGCGGTCGGCAGCCGGAGCGTCCGGCTTGATGCCGCCCGAGAACGCCTCGTATTCCCTGCTGAAATATTCCGTCGAGGCGGTGGTCGTGGTTCCCGAGGACGTGCCGTAGGCATCGTTGAGATACTGCGCGCCCACCGCCTCGATGAAGTCGGCCGAGTTCATGCCGTCGTTGAGCAGGAATTTCGGCGCGCCGCCGCCCGATATCCAGGCGCGCGCGATCGTGGCTCCGTCGACGGGGTAGCTGATCAGATAGAGGGCCTCCGGCTCGCCTGCCATCGCGGCGCTCGCTTCCGACGCATAGCTGGCCTGTTTCTCGTTGTAAGGGGTCGTCGAGGTGATCGTGCCGCCGAGCTTCTCGTAGGCGGAAGCGAATTCGCGGACCATGTTGACGCCGAAGTCGTTGTTGACATGGATGACAGCGAGCTTCTTCAGACCCTGGTCGATGGCGTATTTCGCCGCCGCCGTGCCCTGCAGGGCGTCCGAGGTGATGGTGCGGAAGAACACTCCGCCCGTCTTGCCGTCGCGGGCGAGAGACGTCAGCGTCGGCGAGGAGGAAGCGGGTGAAACCTGGACGACGCCGGCCGGCGCCGTCACCGAGGTGAGGATCGGTATCGACACCGAGGAGATGATGCCGCCGATGATGACCGGCACTTTCTTGATGTTGACGAGTTGCGTCGCCTGGTCGACGGCCACCGTGCCCTGGCTCTGGCTGTCGCGTGTGTCGGTCAACAGGTTGCAGCCGTCGACGCCGCCCGCCTCGTTGAAATCCCTGAATGCCATCTCCACCGACTTTGCACCCGCCTGTCCGTAGGCGCCGGCCGGGCCGGTGAGTTCCATGACAACGCCGACCGTGATGTCGCATTCGGCGGCGATGGCGGGCACGCCGAGGCCCCCCAGTGCCGCAAGCAGGGTCGTGGTCGACAACAGCTTTTTCATTATTTCCTTCTCCCTTTTTTGCTTCGAGGCTCATCCGGAGCCTTGGTGGTTTTCATCGTCTAACGCCGGTGCCGTGACCCCGCCCTCAGGCGGCGCCTTTGTTCAGATTGTACATCATGATCGAGCCGTGCGGGCTGGCCCGGTCGCGTTCGAGCTCATAGACGTCACCCTCGAGCGGGCGTGCGCGGGTCAGCACCCGATCGATCGCGGCGTGGTCGGCGGCATCGAGATCGACGCGGGCGATGGCGAGGTTCGACGCCATGTGGGACCGGTTGCGGGCTCCGACGATGACCGCCGCGACTGCTGGCTGCCCCAGCATCGCCGAACTGGCGACGGTGGCGATGTCCACTTCGTGGCGGTCAGCTATCCCGCGAAGCGCCCGCAGCAGCTCCTGGAGCAGCGCCCAGCCTCCGAAATCGTCAATGATCAGCCTGTATTTCGTAAGCGAGCGGTTGGCCAGCGCTCCGGTCGGCTCCTCCTGTCCGAGCCACGCGTCGCCGAGGAAGCCTCCCGCGACGGTGCCGTAGCAGAGCAGTGAGACGCCGTTCGCCGAGGCGGCCGCCGCCATGCGACCTTCGGGCCGCCTGTCGAGCAGCGAATACTGCACCTGCATCGTGGTGAGCGGCACGCCGGCTCCGAGCATCGCCACCATGTGCCGGCTGTCGAAATTGGTGGCGCCGAGCTTGTGGATCTTGCCGGCGCGCCGCAGTTCGTCGAGCCAGGCGGCGGTCTCAAGCCACCGCTGCACCGAATAGTCCCACCAATGGAATTGCACGAGATCCAGACGGTCGAGTTTCAGCCGGATGAGCGATCGGTCGACGACGCGCTCGACATAGGCCTTTGTGATGCTCGGCAGGACGTCCAGATCTGGTACGAACTTCGTATGCACCTTGACCCGCCCGAGCGCCTCGCGGCCGCGCAGATCGGCATAGCGCGTTCTGAACCGGCCGATCAGTTCTTCGACTCCGGTGTAGATGTCGGCGCAGTCGAAGGTGGTGATGCCCGCGTCGGCAAAGGCGATCATGTCGCCGATCGGATCCTCGCTGGTAAGCCGGCCGTGGCCGCTCGCCAGTTGCCAGCCGCCGCGGATCACGCGCGAGATTTCATAATCCGGCGCAAGCCGGATTCGCGGCATGGCCGGCTCAGTCATCGAGCGGCACCGCCGTGGTGCGGGCGTGGCTGAACATCCGCTTGGCGAGCCGCGTAATGCGCAGCCGCGAGCCGCAATTGGGATCGGGGCAGGCGATCTCGGCGTCGGTGGTCATCCAGTCGTTCCTGTGGGTCGGCCGCTGCTTGGCTGCGAGCAGGGGCAGCACCGCCGCAAGAGAGTAGATGGAGATGCCCTGTCCCGGGGGCAGGAAGAGCATTTCCCCGTGCAGTTCGAAATGGTCGCCGGCCTTGGCCCCGCAGTAGATCGGCGCGCCCTCCGGCGCCGTCACCTCGACGCGCAGGTCGAAGAGCTCGAAGAGATCGTCGCGCGGTTCAGCCACGCGCAAGCGCCCCGAGGGCCGGCAGCCCGCACCGCCGCATGGCAAGGGTCCTGCAGGTGAGGCCGCCTCCGCCCCGCCAGGATCTTGATAACCGATCCCTTCGCTCGTGCATGAAGGAGAAGCCACCGTTCCGGCGCGCCGCGCCACCACCGTCACCGGATTTTCTATTTGCAAGCCGGAACGATGTAAAGTTTGATCGGGGCGAGCCTGTCAGACGCCCAGATGCAATCAGCCCCCTTGACCGACCCTACCGGCGCCACGGCTCCGTCGCTGATCGAGGCGCACGGCCTCGTCAAGGTGTTCGGGGGGCTGCGCGCCGTGGACAACATGTCGATCGCGGTCCGCAAAGGCGAGATGGTGGGGCTGATCGGTCCCAACGGCGCCGGCAAGACGACGCTTTTCAACCTGCTCGCCGGCAGCTTGGCGCCGACGCATGGCACGATCACGCTGGGCGGGACCGATGTCACGAGACACGGACCCGACAGACGCATCAGACACGGTGTCGGACGCACCTTTCAGATCCCGAGGCCGTTTGCCCAGATGACCGTGCTCGAGAATGTGCTGGCCGGCGGGCAGAATCAGACGGGCGAGCGCATGTGGGCGAACCTCCTGCGCCCCGCCCGCGTGGCGCGGGAAGAGCGGGCCCTCGTCGCCAAGGCGCGCGCTCTGCTCGATTTCGTCACCCTGTCGGCGCTGGAGAACCAGCCGGCGCGCACCCTGTCGGGCGGCCAGCGCAAGCTGCTGGAGCTGGCGCGTATCCTGATGGCCGATCCGCAGGCGATTCTGCTCGACGAACCGGCCGCCGGCGTCAACCCGAGCCTGCTCGAACTGATCATCGGCCGCATCCTCGACCTCAACCGGGCGGGCACCTCGATCCTGCTCATCGAGCACAACATGGACGCCGTCGCCCGGCTCTGCAGCCGTGTGGTCGTGATGGCCGCCGGTCGCCATCTCGCCGCGGGCTCTCCGGCAGAAATCACCCGCGACCCGGCCGTCGTCGACGCATATCTCGGCGGCGCGCCGGCATGACGGGGCCGTCCCCGCCGGTATTGTCGACGAGCGGGCTGGTCGCCGGCTACGAGCGCGACCTGCCGATCGTGCGCGGCGTCGACCTCACGGTACGACCGGGCGAACTCGTCGTCATCCTCGGGCCAAACGGCGCCGGCAAGTCGACCCTCGTGAAGTCGGTCGCCGGACTGGTGCCGGTCTTCGCGGGCAGGATCTCGCTGGACGGTTCGGACATCACTGCGATCCCCGCCCAGCGCCGGATACGGCACGGGCTCGCCTTCGTCCCGCAGACCGAGAACATCTTCGCCACGCTGTCGATCCGCGACAACCTCCTTCTTGCCGCCGACATCCTGCCGAAGGATTCGCGAAAAAGCCGCCTCGACTCTATCTACGGCATGTTCCCGGATCTCGCCGAGCGGCCGGGGCGCCGCGCCGGCGCGCTGTCGGGCGGCCAGCGCCAGATGCTGGCCATCGCACGCGCCCTGCTTGTCGAGCCCTCGCTGCTCATCCTCGACGAGCCGTCGGCTGGCCTTTCGCCGAAAATAGTGGCGGAAGTGTTCGCGCGGCTCGCGGCGATCAACGCGAGCGGCGTCACCATCGTGCTGGTCGAGCAGAACGTCAGGGCGGCACTTTCCATAGCCGACCGCGGCGTCATCCTCGTGGAAGGAATGCTGCGCCATAGCGGGGACGCCAAGGCGCTCGGCGCCGACCCGCTGATTGCCGAACTCTATCTCGGCGCGCCGCGCCCGGGCGGAGCATCGGTCGCATGAACCCGCAGGTCGCGATGGATGGGCTGGTGGCCGGATCGATGATCGGCCTTGGCGCGCTCGGCATCACCCTGACCTACTCCATCCTGCGCTTTGCCAATTTCGCGCACGGCGAATTCATTGCCTGGGGCGCCTATCTGGCGCTCGCCGCCGGCGCCGCGCTGGGCTCGGTCTTTCCCGGCCTGGCGGCGCCGGTCGGGCCTTTCTCGTTCGGCTGGGCGCTGCCGGTCGCCCTGTTCGCGGCCATCGGGCTGAACGGCGTCCTGGCGCTTGGCGTCGACCGCCTTCTGTTCGGGCCGCTGAGGCAGCGGCGCAGTTCGGTCATCGTGCTGGTCATGGCGAGCTTCGGGGCGGCGCTGACGCTCCGCAGCCTGCTCGAATTCATCTTCACATCCAGGCCCGCCTATTTCAGCAAGGCGCTGCAGATCGCATTGCCGCTTGGCGGCGGCATCAGGGCCACGCCGGATCAGCTTCTGACGCTCGGCGTGGCGCTGGTTTTCGTCGTCTGCGTTCATCTCCTCCTGACCAGGACCGCGATGGGGCGGTCGATGCGGGCCGTTAGCGAGAACGTGGCGCTGGCCGGGTGCGTCGGCGTCGAGGTCGGCAGCGTCATCCGCGTCGTGTGGCTGCTCGGCGCGGGCCTCGCATGCGTGGCAGGAGTGGGCGCCGGACTGCTGGTCCAGATCCGGCCGCAAATGGGCCTTGACCTTCTGCTGCCGCTGTTCGCGGCGGCAATCCTCGGCGGCATCGGCAGCGTGCCGGGGGCGATGGTGGCGGGGCTGGTCGTAGGCCTGTCGGAGGCGCTGGCCGTGCAGTTCGTCGGCGCCGAATGGCGGGCGGCGGTGGCTTTCGTCATCCTCGTGGCCGCGCTGCTGCTGCGTCCGCAAGGCCTGTTCGGGAGGGCCGATTGAGCCTGGAACTCGTCAGCTACGGCGCATTCTTCCTGACCATGGCGCTGACCTTCGCGATCATTTGCCTCGGTCTCAACGTGCAGTGGGGCCAGACCGGCCTGTTCAATGTCGGCGTCGCCGGCTTCGTGGCCGCCGGTGCCTATGTCTCGGCGCTGCTGACGACGCCCGAGGATGCGGCGAGGCTCGGCGGTTTCGGCATGCCCATCGCCGCCGGCTGGCTGGGCGGCGCGTTGGCCTCGGCCGCCCTGTCCTTCATGGTCGGCGCGCTGACCATCCGCCTCAGGGCCGACTACCTGGCGATTGCCACTTTCGGGGTCGCCGTGGTCGTGCAGCTGTGCGCGCTCAACCTCGAGGCGGTGACCGGCGGCCCGTTCGGCGTCGGCTTCATTCCGCGCCCCTTCGCAGGCACGGCCCGCAACCCGCTGTCGTTCGGCCTCCTCAATCTCGGCTTGCTGGCGGCGCTGGTTGCAATGCTCTATCTGCTCGTCGAGCGGCTGACGCGCAGCCCCTGGGGGCGCGTGCTCCGCGCCGTGCGCGAGGACGAGGCGGCGGCGCTGGCACTCGGCAAGAACGCCTCGCGGCTCAGGCTTCAGGCATTTGCGCTGGGCGGCGGGATGATGGGTCTGGCGGGAGCGGTGCAGGCGCATTTCATCGGCTTCATCGCGCCGGACAACTACATGCCGATGCTCACGTTCCAGGTATGGGCCATGCTGATCGTCGGCGGGTCGGGCAACAATCGCGGCGCCATCCTCGGCGCCGTACTGGTGTGGGCGATCTGGGCCGGCTCGGCGGCGCTGATCTCGACGCTGTTTCCGCCCGCCGAGCAGGCGCGCGCCGCAGCCCTGCAGATCGTGCTCATCGGCGTCGCGCTCTGCGGGGTCCTGCTGCTGCGGCCGCGCGGCATCATGGGGGAAGAGCAGATCGTTTCGCGCCACGTCGGCAAGCCCCACAAGGCCGGCGCGCCATGACGGGAGGATTGGACGTGCCCGGAGTTCCTGAACGCGCCGTCCTCGACGGCGGACTGTCGATCAGCCGCCTGGTCTGCGGCCTGTGGCAGGTCGCAGACATGGAGAAGGATGGCGACACCCTCGATCCCGAAAGGGCCGCCGACGCGCTCGAGGCCTATGCGCGGGCCGGCTTCGACACGTTCGACATGGCCGACCACTATGGCAGCGCCGAGTTCGTCGCGGGCCGCCTGCTTGCCCGGCAGCCTACCGCCTTCCGTCCCGTCGCGCTCACCAAATGGTGCCCCGAGCCCGGGCCGATGACGCCTCATGTCGTCCGCAGGGGCGTCGAGGAGAGGCTGACCAGGCTCGGCGTCGAACGAATCGACCTGCTGCAGTTTCACTGGTGGACGTTCTCGCATCCGGCCTGGCTCGATGCCCTCCACGAGATGGATCGGTTGCGGCAGGAAGGGCTGATCGGCGCGCTTGGCGTCACCAATTTCGACGCTGCGCATCTGCGCGTGGCGCTCGCCGACGGCATCAGGCTTGCCACCAACCAGGTGTCGTTCTCGCTGCTCGACCGGCGTGCCGCCGGGGAACTGTCGGCGCTTTGCCGCGAGCGCGGGGTCAGGCTTCTCGCTTACGGGACGCTCTGCGGCGGCTTTCTTTCGGAACGATGGCTGGGCCGGCCGGAGCCGGCCGGCATCGGCGACTGGAGCCGCTCCAAGTACAAGCGTTTCATCGACGTGGCCGGCGGCTGGGCGGCATTCCAGGAAATCCTGGCGGCGGCCGCCGCCATTGCCGCGCGGCATGGCGTTTCGGTCTCGAACGTCGCGACACGCTGGGTGCTCGATCACGCTTCCGTCGCCGCTGCCATAATCGGCGCCCGGATCGGCGAAAGCGAGCACCGCTCGGACAATCTCGGCGTCTTCGGCTTCGCCCTCGATGAACAGGATCTGGCCGATCTGGAGGCGGCGTTCGCAGCGAGCCTGCCCATCCCGGGCGATTGCGGTGACGAATACCGCCGCCCGCCCTACCTGACGGCCTCGGGCGACCTCAGCCATCACATTTCGAGGCTGCCGCCGGTCTACACCGCCGAACCGGTGCCGGGATCGCCCGGCCGCTGGCGTGTGTCAACGGGAAGCGTATGGGAGCCGATGGCAGGCTACAGCCGCGCCCTGCGCGTCAACGGCATGATCCGGGTCTCCGGCACCACGGCAACGCATGGTGCGGATCGTGTCGTCGCACCGGGCGACGCAGGCGCGCAGACGACCTACATCCTGGACAAGATCGAGGCGGCCATCGCCGCACTGGGCGGGCGGATGGAGGATGTCGTGCGCACCCGCATCTATCTCGAGGACGGGTCCGACTGGGAGCAGGTGTCGAGGGCGCACGGACGCGTCTTCGGAGACATCCGGCCGGCCAACACGATGGTGGCGGCAGGCGGCCTGATCGGCGAGTATGCGGTCGAGATCGAGGCCGAGGCAGAGCTCGTCGATGCTGAGCCTGTCGCAGCGGAGCCCGGCGAAGCGGAGCCTGTCGGACACCGCGGAGGCGGCCCGTCCTGACAAACGGTCCCGATCCCGTGGACGGGATATGACGGCAGACGCCGCTCCTGTTATGCCCCGCCCGTCTTCGCCTCGACGGCATCCCAGAACAGCGCCGCGATGTCGGCGCCGCCGAAGCGCCTGACTTCACGGATGCCGGTCGGGGAGGTGACGTTGATCTCGGTGAGATAGTCGCCGATCACGTCGATGCCGACCAGGATGAAGCCGCGCTCCTTGAGCGAAGGCCCGATCCGGGCGCAGATCTCTCTCTCGCGCTCCGTCAGTTCCGTCTTCTCCGCCCGTCCGCCGGCATGCATGTTGGACCGCGAATCGTGCTCGGCCGGCACCCGGTTGATGGCACCGACTGCCTCGCCGTCGATCAGGATGATGCGCTTGTCGCCCTTGCGGACCTCCTTCAGATAGCGCTGCACGATGAAGGCTTCGCGGAACATCTGCGAGAACATCTCGAGCAAAGACGCCAGATTGCGGTCGGCCTCGTGAAGGTGAAAGATCCCGGCGCCGCCATTGCCGTAGAGCGGCTTGACGATGATGTCGCCATACTCCTTCCGGAAGGCGTCGACTTCCCGCGCATCACGGGTGATCAGGGTTTCCGGCATGAGGTCCGGAAACTCGGTGACGAATATTTTCTCCGGGCTGTTGCGCACCCATGCCGGATCGTTGACCACCAGGGTGCGCGGATGCACGCGCTCCAGCATGTGCGTCGTGGTGATGTAGTTCATGTCGAAGGGCGGATCCTGGCGCAGCAGGATCACGTCCATCTCTGCAAGATCGGTGCGGACCGGGCTTCCGAGCGAAAAATGGTTCCCCTGCTCATCGCGGACCCCGACCTCCTCGATCGAGGCAAACAGCCTGTTTCCGAACATCGCCAGCCGGTCCGGCGTGTAGTGGAACAGGCGGTGCCCCCGCCACCCGGCTTCCAGCATCAGCGCGAAGCTGGTGTCCCCCGCTATGGAGATGGTCGAGATGTGATCCATCTGAACGGCGATGTTGAGCGGCATCTCGCTTCTCCGGGCCCTGCGCTGAGGGAGCCTATAGGAAACTCGGGGCGTCATGCCAATCGTCATCCCTCCGGAGCAGGGACGGCTGATCGATTTCCGTCGATTTCGCGACGGGGCGGCCTGGCCGCCTGTCCGGCATCTATGACAAGTCCGTTCCCCGTCTCCCCTACGTCATCGCCTATGTGCTGTCGGAGCGGGCCGACCGCGAACGAGTCGTGATCCTGCGCGTCATCCACGTCGCGGGAGTCGCCGGCCGAGGGCTGGCCTTGAGTTCCCCATCAGCCTTTACCGTTTGTTGAAGCGGCCGGGCTAGGCTCGGGTCTCCCGGCGATCAGGTGACGGCCGGTTGCGGAAGGCCGCCCCCGAACATGACCGATGTCGCCACGGCAAACGTCCGACCGATGCGTGGCTTAGGCAATGCTGCGGCCTCGCTGCTTGCCGCGCTGGTTTTCCTGGGTCTTCACGCCGCCGCCGGGTTCCCGTCGCTCGTCGATGCCGGGAGCGACAATGACAGCCTGCTTCGGCTGGTCGAGGTCCGCGACCTGATCAGCGGCCAGGCATGGTTCGACCTCACTCAGAACCGCCTCGGCCCCGATGGCGGCGTGACGATGCACTGGTCACGCCTGGTGGACGCGCCGATTGCCGCCATCATGCTTGCCGCTGCGGTTCTGACCGGCAGCGCCGCCATCGGCGAAGCGGCGGCGCGCGTGCTCTGGCCGGCCGGCCTGTTTTTCGCCGCCATGCTGTTCATGCTGCGCGCCGCGCGACGCCACGGCGGCGAGGATGCCGTGTTGCCGGCATTGGTGATCGGCGCCGCCGCCCTCCACTACACCGCTGCCTTCGCGCCCGGCGCGCTCGACCATCACAATGTCGAGATCGTGCTGGCGCTCGCCACCGTCTCCTTCCTGCTCGAGGCGCTGGCGCGCGGCGGCCTGGCGCCCGGCGCTGCCGCCGGCGCCTGCTCGGCCTTGATGATGGCTGTGGGCATGGAGGCGCTGCCTTATGTGGCGGCCGGTGGAGCAGCGGCAGCCACAGCCTTCCTTCTCGCTCCGCACCGCATGTGGCGCACCGCGGCTGGCTTTGGACTTGGCTTGGGCGGGGTTGCCGCGGTGGCCTTTGCCGCCACCGTTTCGCCGGACGCCTGGAGCGCAGCCGAATGCGACCGCTTCTCGCTGCCCCATCTCGCGGCGGCGGCGCTGGCCGGCCCCGGGCTGGCGGTGGTTGCCGGCAGTTCGGCCCTGCGTTCGTCGCGCGGCCTTCGGCTCGCAGCGCTCGCCGGCCTGGCAGCCCTGCTCGCCGGTCTGCTGGCGGCGTTCTTTCCGGCATGTCTCGCGGACCCTTATGCCTCACTCGACCCGCGGCTGCAGGATCTCTGGCTGGATGCAGTGATCGAGGCGCAGCCGCTGGCCAAGGTTCTGGCGCTCGATCCGGCCATGGCGGCCGGCCATTACGGTCCCCCGGTGCTGGCGCTGCTTTGCCTGGCTGCTTCGTTCCGCAACGAGCGCCGCTTCTCCGAGGCGGCGGTCATCGGCGCCTTCCTCGGGGCGGCTTTGCTGGTCAGCGTCTGGCAGATCAGGGGCTCGCTGTTCTCCGTGCCGCTCGCCGCCGTGCCGCTTGCCGCGCTCGTCGCCCGCCGGCGGCAACCTCGTTCCGGGACGGCGCCCGACACTGCGAAGCTTCTCGCTGCGTGGCTGGGCTCCTTCAGCGTCGTCTGGAGCCTTGCAGCCGGCGGCCTCGTCCGGACGCAGCAGTCGGGGATTGCCGCAACTCCGAGCGCCACCCTGCCTGGCTCGTGCGGGGCCGAAGGGGATTTCCGCGACCTCGCCGCGCTTCCCTCGACCGGAGTCCTCGTCGTCTCCAATCTCGGCGCACCGGTTCTCGCATACACGCCGCACCGCGTCCTCGCCGGTCCCTATCATCGCAACGTCGAAGGCAATCTGGCAGCGCTCGACGCCTTCACCGGAGCTGCCGAAACGGCGCAGGACGTGGTTTGGCGGCACGGCATGACCGTCGTCGCGCTCTGCGCCGGGAATGACGAAACGCGGTTTCTCGCCGGGCATGCGCCGCACGGATTCCTCGCTGGACTGACACGTGGCGACGTCCCGGGCTGGCTGGAACGCCTGCCCGGCAGTGAGAGCGATTCGTTGCGGTTGTTCCGGGTACGGGCTCACCTTAGCGATGTCCCGGCAAAGACTGCGGCAATGGGACCGCAAGCCATGGCCGCGCGTCGACACACGCGGGCCTGACCGGCCATGACGCCCAGCCTTCGCTTCTGCCGCCGATCGGCGTTGGCCCCGCCGGGTCCCGCTTTTTGCCCCGCCATTGGTCTTGCTCTCGGACCATCCGTATCCGATAAGAGCCGGCGCCGGAGCGGCAGGGCGCCAGGGAGACTGGACCAATGATGCCGGTGGCACGTTTTCCGGGCCTGGAAGGTGCGTCCGTGCTCATCACGGGCGGCGGCAGCGGCATCGGCGCGGCGTTGACCGAGGGCTTTGCGGGCCAGGGCTGCAAGGTTGCCTTCATCGACATTGCGGAGGCGCCGAGCCGGGCACTGGCCGACCGCATTGCCGCGGCCACCGGCGTACGCCCGCTCCACCTCGGTGCCGACCTGCGTGACGTGCAGGCGTTGCGGGAGGCGGCAGCACGCGCGGCCGCGGCGCACGGCCCGGTCACCGTGCTGATCAACAACGCTGCCGTGGACGAGCGGCATGCATTCGAGGATGTCGACGTCGACTACTGGGACGGCAATCAGGCGATCAACCTTCGGCCGCATTTCTTCACCGCGCAGGCGGTGGCGCCCGGCATGAAGGCGGCCGGCGGAGGCTCCATCATCAATTTCACCTCCATCTCCTACATGATGAATCATCCCGGCATGCCGTCCTACACGGCCGCCAAGGCGGGCATCGTGGGCCTTACCAAGGGGCTGGCGGGCAGGCTCGGGCCGGACCGGATCAGGGTGAACGCCATCGCGCCCGGCTGGGTGATCACAGAACGGCAGCGGGAACTCTGGGTCACCGAAGAAAGTCTGGCCGCGCATGTCGGCAGGCAATGCATCCCAGAGGTGATGCAGCCCGGCGACATTGTCGGTCCGTGCCTCTTCCTTGCCTCGGATGCCTCCCGCATGCTGACGGCGCAGACGCTTGTCGTCGACGGGGGCTATCTGTGAGTCCAGCGTTCGCCGCGGTCGACTGGGGCACGTCGAGCTTCAGGCTGTGGCTGCTCGATTCGACCGGCGCGGTGCTGGCGGAACGCCGCAGCGGCGACGGCTTGGCCAAGGCCGCTGCCGAGGGCTTTGCCTCGGTCCTTTCCCGGCATCTCGATTCCGTGAGGTCGGCTTCCGACACGCCGGTCGTCATCTGCGGCATGGCAGGATCCCGGCAGGGCTGGCTGGAAGCCCCTTACGTGGCGGTGCCGGCCCGGCTCGACGACATACTCGCGGGTTCCGTCCCCGTGCCCGGCCAGGGCCGCGAGGTCCGCATCCTTCCCGGCCTTGCGCAGCGTGCCGCGGACGCGCCGGACGTCATGCGCGGCGAGGAGACGCAGCTTGCCGGAGTGGCGCCGCTGTTTGCGTCCGGCTCCCATCTCGTCTGCATGCCCGGCACGCATTCCAAATGGGTCGAGGCGAGCGACGGCGTCATCGACAGCTTCGCCACCTACATCACCGGAGAGCTTTTCGCGCTACTCTCAACGCATTCCATCCTGCGCCATTCGGTCGGCGAAATACCGGCCGCGGCGTCTCCCGACAGCAGCGCCTTCAGGACCAGTTGCGCCGAAGCCCTGGCGCTCGGCGGCGATATCGGTTCCGCGCTCTTCCGCATCCGCGCCTCCAGCCTGCTGCAGGAGCAGGACGAAAGCGCCGCCGCCTCGCGGCTATCGGGTCTGCTGATCGGTGCCGAGATCGCCTCGGCGCGCCGCCGCCCCGCCGCAGATCGCCCGGTCATCCTCGTCGCCTCGGGCGCGCTCGGCCTGCTCTATCGGGCCGGGCTCGAACTCGCCGGCTCGGCGGTTCTCTCGGCGGATGCGGACGAGGCGGTTCGCGCCGGCCTGCTGGCGGCGGCGAAGCGCCTGGGATGGACGCGCGGGACGACTGGATGAGATCCGCCTTTCCCGATTTTCGCCGCCGCCTCGTGGCAATCCTGCGCGGCATTCGCCCGGACGAGGCGGTGGCTGCCGGATCGGCGCTGTTCGAGGCCGGGATCGAGACGATCGAAGTGCCGCTCAACTCTCCCGAGCCGTTTCGATCGATAGAGAGCCTTGCCCGCGCCCTGCCGCCGGCCGCGCTGGTCGGAGCGGGAACGGTGCTGACCCCGGCCGATGTCGAGCGGCTCGACCAGGCTGGCGGCCGACTCCTGGTCAGCCCCAATATCGACACCGGCGTGCTTGGCCGGGCCCGCGCCTTCGGCATGGTGACCATGCCCGGTGTCTTTACGGCCACGGAAGCTTTGCGCGCGCTCGCCGCGGACGCTTCGGCGCTGAAATTCTTCCCGGCCAGCGTGCTCGGCCCGAAAGGAATCGCGGCAGTCCGGGCAGTCCTGCCCGCCGACACGGTGATCGCCGCCGTCGGAGGCATTTCCGAGAAGGATTTTGCCGATTATGCAAGGGCCGGCGTCAACACGTTCGGTCTCGGTTCCAGCCTCTATTCCCCCGGCATGGACGTCGCTCTCCTGCGGCAGCGGGCGGCGGCGGCCGTCGACGCGTGGGATGCGGTCTTTGCCGGAGACGGCAGATGATCGTGGCAGCGTTCGGCGCCTTTCCGGAGCGTGCCGGCACCTCATTGGCCACTCTCCACTGTAGACGGGCGAACCGGCGCGGCCAATGAACGGCTCTCTCCTCCTCGTCTACGAACCGGAGGCAGCCTGCCTGGCGCGCCTTCTCGCAGCCGGCATCGCCGAGAAGCACGCGCTCGAAATCTCCTCCTACCTTGCCCAGTCGACCGACCTCGCGCCGGAATTTCCGGCGATCTCGGAAGCCTGTTCCGCCCGCGGGCTGGAGTTCGTGCCTGTTCCCCTCGACGGCGCGCCGCAGGCGCTTGCCGGCTGCGACCGTGAAAGGACCCTGGTGTGGACGCTGACCGACGGCATCGCCTATTTCCGGGGCAGCACCGGACCGGCGCTCGCCAGGCTCCACGGGCTGAAGACGGTAGGGGCCGACGATTCGGCGTTTGCGCTATGCCAGGACAAGTTCCGGTCCGGCGCCGTGCTCGCGGCGCTCGGCCTGCCGATCCCGGCAGCGGCGCTGGCCCGCGACGGCATCCTACTTTCGGCACCGCCGACTGCTGCCGACGGCTATTTCGTCAAGCCGAATCGCCTCGGCTCGAAGGTGGGCATCTGGCCGCAGTCGCGCTGCCGGACGCTGGATGAAGCGCTCGCGCTCAGCCGCCGCATCTTTGCGGCCTATCGCGACGATGCGCTGGTGCAGGCCTATGTGGCGGGGCGCAACGCGAGGGCAAGTTTCCTGGCCGTCGAGCCGGGTGCCGGCCTCGATGCGCTCGGCGTGGCCTTCGTCGATTCGGGGAGTGACTTCCAGACCATGGCGGACAGTCTCGCGCTTTACGGAGAAACTGGGGCACGCACCGCTGCAGAGGGTCGCTATGCCGAGCCCGAGCTCGTCGGCGTTGCCGAGGCCCAACCGGCCGCAGCCGCCGAAATCCGGCGTGTCGCGGAAGGGCTGATGCGGGGGCTCGGCCTTCGCGACGTATTCTCGATGGATCTGCGCGTGGCAGCCGACGACACGGTCAGCATCATCGAGTTCGAGGTCTGTCCAGGTCTGCCGTGCTTCGACTTCCGCGCCTATTGCCGATCACGCTGGAGGATGAGCCTCGCGGCAGCCATCGCCGCGACCGCCGCCAATCGTTTCCCGCCTCGGCAGCGCCGACGAGCACCGGACCTGTGACTAAGACAGGTGCTTGGCCATGCAGATCTTCGTATGGCCGGATCGGATGAAGTCGAGTTGCTGCGCGGCGGCCTTGGAAAGGTCGATCACCCGACCTTTGACGAAGGGGCCGCGATCGTTGACGCGCACCACCACCGTCTTGCCGTTGCGCTCGTTGGTGACCTTCAGCGTGGTGCCGAACGGCAGCGTGCGGTGGGCGGCGGTGAGCGCGGCCGGGTTCATGCGCTCGCCCGAGGCGGTCTTGGACGTCAGCGCATACCACGAGGCGCTGCCGCATTGAGCCGCCGCGCCGTTTGACGCGGCAAGCATCGTACCGACCGCGAGCGTAGCTGCGCCGGCGGCGTTACCGACCTTCTTCATGGATGTCCCACTCCGTTAACAAAGATGACGAAACGGTTAACGGGGGAAAAAGGCCCTCAAATGAGGCAGGCAGAGGGCGGTTCCATGGCGCTGCAACACGATTGGATTCGGCTGGAAACACTCGGTGCGCGACGCAGGACCGCGAATGCCCGCACGGAGATCGAGGCCCGGCGCCGCCCTGCCATGGCGCGGCGCCGCCGGCATTCGCCGACTGTGTGGAGGCCGAGGAAGCTACATACGAGAGTTAGGGGTCAGCGATCGTTGCTAGCCGCCGGTCCGCTTCGGGTTCGCGGCAGATTTTCCAGGCTTGCTGCGGCCCTTGCCATCCGCACTGGCGCTTCCGGCGCCTGTGCCGGAGACCGGCAGCGAGCCTCCCTGCTGCTCCCGGCCCCTGCTGCGAGTTTTGGCCGTACTGCGTGCTGGCGCTTCGCCGCCCGGTTGCAACGTCGCTGCCTCGCCGTCGATCTCGCGGACGGCGCGCTCCCAATGCTCGGCATCCTTGCCGTGAGGTCGTCCTTCGCGCTCCCAGATCTCATGGGCGCGCCGCCTGATGCGTTGGTCTCTGTCGTCCGACATGTCAGCCTCCATCCTGGGTCCACCGAATCGCGCCGGAACGGCCTGGTTCCGTCATTGTAAAACCGGTCCGAGCGACGCCGCGGCCAGCAAGCGCCCGGAACGCGACAATATGACGCGGTGCGGCATGGCGCCCTCGAAACTGCCCCGACGCGACCCTGCGTGTCGCCGGCGTGACCGGGCCAGCCCGCTGATCGCGCTGTTCGAGTTCCGCGCGATGGGCCGATCCCGCACTCCGCCGCAGGGTAACGGCTCGCGCAGCAGCGGTCCACGAAGATTCGTCGGCACGCGACAGGGCTGGGCGTCGCCTGCATTGTTGCGTTCCGCGCGTTCCCCGAGCGGCATGCATGCGGGTCCGCCAGCCTCTGGAATTCGGCCGGACTCTGGGGATATGATGCCATGGTTCCCACGGCTCTGCGTCGCCGGGGGATTGGAGGAACTGGGGATGGCGATCGCGCTGGTACTCGTTCTGGTCGTGGCAGGCTCAATCCTGTTTCACGTCTTCAGTCCCTGGTGGTGGACGCCGATCGCCTCCAATTGGGCCTATATCGACCACACGATTTCGATCACCTTCTGGATCACCGGCATCGTGTTCGCGGCCGTGGTCCTGTTCATGGCCTACTGCGTCTATCGATTCCGCCATCGCGAGGGCAATCGGGCCGACTACGAGCCGGAGAACCGGCGCCTGGAAACATGGCTGACGGTCGTCACCGGTGTCGGCGTCGCTGCCATGCTGGTGCCCGGCCTTTTCGTGTGGAGCCAGTTCGTCACCGTGCCGGCCGACGCCACCGAGGTCGAGGTGATCGCCCAGCAGTGGCAGTGGAGCTTCCGGCTGCCTGGGGCGGACGGAAAGCTGGGCACGTCCGACACGACGCTGGTCACCGGCGAAAATGTGCTCGGGGTCAATCCTGAAGACACCAACGGTCAGGACGACGTCGTCGTGTCGGCCGCCGACCTCCATTTGCCGATCGGCAAGCCGGTGAAGATGCTGCTGCGCTCCATCGACGTGCTGCATGATTTCTACGTGCCGGAATTTCGGGCCAAGATGGACATGATTCCCGGCGCGGTGACCTACTTCTGGTTCACGCCGACCCGCACCGGCACCTTCGAGGTTCTGTGCGCGGAACTCTGCGGCACCGGCCACGCCTTCATGCGCGGCGTCGTCATGGTCGACACCGACGAAGACTATCTCGCCTGGCTGGGCGAGCAGCAGACATTCGCGCAGATGTCCGCGCCGCAGCAGACGGGAATGGCAGACTAACGGCCTGTCACGGGGAGGAACGCGACAGGCCGGGAAACGGGAAGGCCGGGGTTGTCCCTGACCTGCCGAACGAACGAGGAGACGTTCCGATGGTCGACATCACACAGAGCGGGGCCGAACACGTCCCGCCAGCCGAGGTCGGCGAAGTCGATCTTTATCATCCGCACAGCTGGTGGACGAAATACGTCTTTTCCCAGGACGCCAAGGTGATCGCCATCCAGTATTCGGGAACTGCGATCGCCATCGGCATGGTGGCGCTGGTCCTTTCCTGGCTGATGCGGCTGCAACTCGGTTTTCCAGGGACCTTCGATTTCATCACCCCGGAGGCCTATTACCAGTTCATCACCATGCACGGCATGATTATGGTGGTCTATCTGCTGACGGCTCTGTTTCTGGGCGGCTTCGGGAACTACCTCATCCCGCTCATGGTGGGCGCCCGCGACATGGTCTTTCCCTACGTCAACATGCTGAGCTACTGGATCTACCTGCTTGCCGTGCTGGTGCTTGTCGCCAGCTTCTTCGCGCCGGGCGGTCCGACCGGCGCCGGCTGGACGCTGTACCCGCCGCAGGCGATCATGACTGGAACGCCCGGCGGCCAGGACGCCGGCATAGTCCTGATGCTCGTCTCGCTGGCGCTGTTCATCATCGGCTTCACCATGGGCGGCCTGAACTATGTGGTGACGGTGCTGCAGGGCCGCACCCGCGGCATGACGCTGATGCGCATGCCGCTCACCGTCTGGGGCATCTTCACCGCCACCGTGATGGCGCTCCTGGCCTTCCCGGCCCTGTTCGTCGCCTGCATCATGATGCTCTTCGACCGGCTTCTCGGGACTTCGTTCTTCATGCCGTCCATCGTCGAGGCCGGCGAACAGCTCGCCTATGGCGGCGGCAGCCCGATCCTGTTCCAGCACCTGTTCTGGTTCTTCGGCCACCCCGAGGTCTACATCGTGGCGCTGCCGGCCTTCGGCATCGTCTCCGACCTGATCAGCACGCACGCCCGCAAGAACATCTTCGGCTACCGCATGATGGTGTGGGCGATCGTCGGCATCGGCGCGCTCTCCTTCATCGTCTGGGCGCACCACATGTATGTCAGCGGCATGCATCCCTATTTCGGGTTCTTCTTCGCCACGACGACGTTGATCATCGCCGTCCCGACGGCGATCAAGGTCTACAACTGGGTCCTGACGCTCTGGCGCGGCGACATTCACCTGACCATTCCGATGCTGTTTGCGCTGGCCTTCATCGTCACCTTCGTCAATGGCGGACTGACCGGCCTGTTCCTCGGCAACGTGGTCGTCGACGTGCCGCTCTCCGACACCATGTTCGTGGTCGCCCACTTCCACATGGTGATGGGTGTCGCGCCGATCCTCGTCATCTTCGGCGCGATCTATCACTGGTATCCGAAGATGACCGGCCGGCTGCTCGACGAGACGCTTGGCAGGTTCCATTTCTGGGTGACCTTCGTCGGTGCCTATCTCATCTTCTTCCCGATGCATTATGTCGGGCTGATGGGCGTGCCGCGCCGCTACTCGGAACTCGGCGACATGTCGCTCCTCACCGACTCGGCGCATTCACTCAACGCCTTCATCAGCATCATGGCGTTCATCGTCGGCTTTGCGCAGCTCGTCTTCCTGTTCAACCTGATCTGGAGCATTCGGCACGGCAAGGACGCCGGGCCAAATCCGTGGCGGGCCACGTCTCTCGAATGGCAGACGGCCGAGACGCCGCCGACGCACGGCAATTTCGGGAAGGAGCTGCCGGTCGTCTATCGCTGGGCCTACGACTACAGCGTGCCGGGGGCAAAGGAGGACTTCATTCCCCAGAACGAGCCGGGGACCTACCCGGCGGCCCGGGGCCACTGATGAGCATCGTTCTCGGCTTCATGGCGGTGGTCGTCGGAATCGCTGCGTGGTGGCTGTCGCAGCAGCGGCTGATGGCCAAGCCGTGGCTCGAGACGGGCAACGTCGACGCCTATCCCCGCACCGAATCGGGAAGCATGCCGCCTGCCAAGATCGGCATGGGCGTGTTCCTGGCCGTCGTCGGATCGCTGTTCGCGCTGTTCACCAGCGCCTATTTCATGCGCATGGGATTTACGGATTGGCGCTCGCTGCCGGTGCCGCGCATCCTGTGGCTGAACACCTTCATCCTCGTGCTTTCGAGCGTCGCGCTGCACTGCGCGGTGCTGGCCGCCCGCAACAGGCGCGACGACCTGGTCCGCCTGGCTCTGGTGACAGGTGGGATGACCGCCTTCGCCTTTCTGATCGGCCAATGGCTGGCATGGCGCGAGTTGACGGCCTCGGGGCATTTCCTGACGGCCAATCCGGCCAACAGCTTTTTCTACCTGATAACCGGCATGCACGGGCTGCACATACTGGGCGGGCTGGTCGGGCTCGGAACGGTCACGGCGCGGGCCTGGCGGGGCGCAGCCGCCGACCGGCTGCGACTCGGGGTCGAGCTCTGTGCCATGTACTGGCATTTCCTGCTCTTCGTCTGGCTCTTCGTCTTCGTCATACTGGCCGGCTGGGCGGAAGGCTTCATAGAGATTTGCCGCGCGTTGCTGACCTAGAAAGGACCGGGCATGGCAGAAACCACAATGACCGCAGGCAGCCCCCTCGATGCGCGGCCCGACGGATTGCAGGGCGTCGTCGCGGATTGGTCGTCCGACCAGAGGGCGTTCAAGAACGTCTCCTGGGGGAAGGCCATGATGTGGATATTCCTTCTGTCGGACACCTTCATCTTCGGCTGTTTCCTGCTTTCCTACATGACGGCGCGGATGTCGACGCGCGTTCCGTGGCCGAATGCGAGCGAGGTCTTCGCGCTGCATATCGGCGGCGCCAACGTGCCGCTGATCCTCATCGCCATCATGACCTTCGTGCTCATCTCCTCGAGCGGCACGATGGCCATGGCGGTGATGTTCGGCTACCGCCGCGACCGCCGAAAGACCGCCGCGCTGATGCTGCTCACGGCCGTCCTCGGCGCCACCTTTGTGGGCATGCAGGCTTTCGAATGGACGAAGCTGATCAGCGAGGGCGTGCGGCCCTGGGGCAACCCATGGGGCGCGGCCCAGTTCGGCTCCTCCTTTTTCATGATCACCGGCTTCCACGGCACCCATGTGACGATCGGCGTCATCTTCCTCATCATTGTCGCCAGGAAGGTCTGGCGCGGCGATTACGACACCGGTGCCCGCGGTTTCTTCACCAGCCGCCGCGGCAATTACGAGAGCATCGAGATCATGGGCCTCTACTGGCATTTCGTCGATCTCGTCTGGGTATTCATCTTCGCTTTCTTCTATCTGTGGTGAGGACGAGACATGGCTGAAGCAACCGCCCACGGACATGCGGGTCATGGCGTCGGAGACCATCACGGTGCCGCGGCCCCCGTCGTACACGCCGACGCGCATCAGGAGCATCCAATCAAACTCTACCTGGTGGTCTGGGGATGGCTGTTCATCCTCAGCGCCGGCTCCTATTTCGTCGACTATGTAGGCCTCGAGGGATATCTGCGCTGGACCCTGATCCTGCTTTTCATGGTCCTGAAGGCCGGGCTGATCGTCGCCGTCTTCATGCACATGGCCTGGGAGCGGCTGGCAATCGTCTATGCGATCCTGCTGCCGCCGGTCCTGGTTCTGGTTTTCGTGGTCATGATGGCGCTCGAGTCCGACTATACTCTATGGATGCGGACGACCTTCTTCGGCGCGCTCTCCTGAGCCTGAAGCAACTCGCAATGTGCGCGGCGGTTTTGAGGCCGTGACATCGTCGGAATCGAAATGCGGCAGCTTGCAGGGCATACGCCAGCCTCGATGCCGGAGCGGCGGCGTCCCACCCTCCTTCATCGCGCCACAGTGCGCGATGCCTCGTGGACTCCCGCGAGTTTGGGAAAAGCGGACATGCTCCAGGGGGCGAACCTTCAGCGGCAGGCGCTGAACAGGACTCGCTCGCCGCTGCAGATCCTGCGTCGCATCGGAATTGATCCGAAAGCTCGGTTGTGCTTTTCGCTCCGGTGCATCGGCAATTCCCGTCGCGACGACTTGAAGCCCCGGGCCGATGATCCATTTTCACCTTGATGCGGCATGGTTGGCGTGCCTGTGCACGCCGGTTTGCGATCTGCCGCGCCGCCCGCGTCGCACGGCACGAGCGCCTTCCCGCTGACGCTCCCATTCCGGCTCGCGCCGGGAACAGCAGGCGTTGCGGCTGAACCTCGAAGGATCAGACAATGACCATTTCCAGCACATTGAGAGACTATATCGAGCAGAAGGGCACCCCCTACGAGACCGTCCCCCACCATCGCACGGCGACCACCCGTCAGTCGGCACTGGCGGCACATGTCCCCGGCAGCCAGATGGCCAAGTCGGTGGTCGTCCATCACGGCTCGGGCTATGCTCTCGCCGTACTGCCCAGCACTCACCGGGTCGAACTCGCGACGTTGCAGGACATACTGGACAAGCCGCTTGGCCTCGCCTCCGAAGACGAGGTCGCGTCGCTGTTTCAGGATTGCGACGTCGGCGCCGTGCCGCCGATCGGTGCGGCTTTCGATGTGCCGGTGGTGATCGACGAGAGCCTCGCCGACGGCGCCGACATCTATTTCGAAGGCGGCGACCATCGAACCCTGGTGCATGTCAGCGGGCGCGATTTCCGCAATCTGACGAGCGGTGCCCAGGTGGCGCGCTTCAGCCACCCGGCCGTGTGAGCCGGCGTTCCGCCTTGCCGGTAATATGGCGAAAGTGCGCCGGCCGCAGTCAGTGAGCCGCTATCCGACGGGAACGCTGTCGTGGGGCGCCGGTACCACGACCTTGCGGTAGACATGCCATGTTGCATGGCCAAGCACCGGCAGAACGATGGCCAGTCCCGCAAACAGCGGCAACGTGCCGAGGATCATCAGCGCCGCCACGATGAGGCCCCACACGGCCATGGGCAGCGGATTGACGAGGACCGACCGCACGGAGGCATGGATTGCCTCATAGGCACCGACATCGCGGTCGAGCAGCAGCGGGAATGCGATCACCGTGGTGGTGAGCGCCACCGCGGCGAAAACGAAACCGATCGCGTGGCCTATCACGATGAGCGACCAGCCGCGGCCGGTCGCGAATATCTGGTTGATGAATCCGGATAGCGACTGTGGCGGCTCCGGTCCGAACAATTGCTGGTAGAAAGCCTGGGCGGTCAGCAGCCAGACGAGAAACAGGACGAGAAGGAAGCCGCCGACCGCCGCGATGGCCGGCAGTGCAGGCGAGTTCCTGACTTCGAAAGCGTGTGACCAGGATGTGTCGAGCCCGGCCTCCCGCCGGCGGCTGATCTCATAGAGGCCGAGTGCTGCGAAAGGCCCGATCAGCGCGAAGCCGGAAGCCAGCGGAAACAGCAGCGGCAGGGCATTGGCGCCGGACGTCCAGGCGGCGAGCACGATCCCGGCGATTGGATATATCAGGCACAGGAACACGATGTGCGACGGCCTGACCATGAAATCGTCGATCCCGCGCCGCAGGGCATCGATGAGGTCGGAAACGCCTATCCGCCGCACTTCGATGTGCTCCGCGGTTTCGCCGGCGCCCGCAAGGACGTGAAAGCCTGCCATGACCACTCCTCTTGGTTCAGGACTGGCCGCAATATCCTGCGCGGGGCTGGCCACGCAGAAACGCGACCTCACGCCCCGAACATACCCAATCACTCGCCATTTCCCAACAGGATTCGCGGCCGCTGCAGCGGGCGAGCGGCGGCCTCAGGCGAGGCAACCAGGCTCGGCCTTCCGCAGTCAGCAAACACCCTGCCGCGCCAGTCCTGGCGGGCAGCCCTTGTTGCCTCGCCCCCGAATTCTCGGTCCGTCGTCGTCGGCCCTGCGCCGCACGCGGTCACCTGAATCGCGGAATGTGCTGCGCGCTCGATCGCGCCTGTCGTAGCGGTCATCATCCCAGTCAAGGTCATCGTCACGCCACGACCAGTCGCCGAGTTCCCAGCTGCGGGCCCAGCGGGGTCGATCGCGATACCAGTATCGGTCCGAATACCAGCGGTCCCAGTAGCTGCCGAAGTGAAAGCTGATGATCGGCAGGCCAACGATGGCGCCGTATTCCGGCACGAGAACCCGACGGCCCCGGTAGAGCTGCTCGAGGTAGCGGCCGCTGACCCAGCCGCGCTCGCCGCGCCAGCTGGTATCGCACCAGCTCCATCCGTCGAGGCAGCCATAGACGGTCACCGTTACTCCTTCCGGCAACACCGCGACTCGTGGAAATCGCGTGCTCGGGCCGGCCCGCATGTTTACATCGGCGATCGTGAAGGCATTCGCGGCCGCCGCAACGCCGGGCGCACATAGAGCCCCAAGGATTGCCGCGACAGCCAGGAAACGAGTCATGCGCATGCTAATGCTCCGTCCAAACCGTCCCTTGCCGACCACAACTCAAGGCGGCGCCGGAAGGTTCCTGACGCCCTGTCGCAATGGTCGGCAAGGCCGAATTCTGCCACCCGCTGGCCTTTTACCTAAAAGTCGAAGATGTCGTCGAGCAGCGATTTCCGCTTCTTGTAAGGGCGTTGGGAGTATCGCCGGTCGTCATCATCGTATCGCGGGCGGTCGGGCTCGCGTGAAGGATCCGGCTCGCGTGAACGACCGGCCTGCTGGGCCCCGGTCTCTTCCGGCGTTGCCCGTTCGATGATCTTGTCGAGTTCGCCGCGGTCGAGCCAGACGCCCCGGCACTTGGGGCAATAGTCGATCTCGATTCCATGACGTTCGCTCATGGCGAGATCGCTTCCGTCCAGAGGACACTTCATGGCTGCACTCCTGTTTGGTTTTCGCCATATGTGTCCGATGCCGGCGCCGATCAAGCATCGGGCACTTGCATTCACGCGCCGGCTTCAATGCCGCCTGCCGACATGGTGCTCAGCCGCACTTGGCGCCCTGGAACTCAGGACCGTTGCCGAAAGACAACGCGTCGACAAAGTGTTATTCAGTTGCTGCTGCAGAGGGGCTGCCGCCAAAATCGTTGAATTCCCCGCCAGACCGGAGCTTTCGTGTCCGACCCGTCCAGCAACATGCTCATCAGAAAGCTGGAGAGCGTCGCCACGCTCGATGCCGGGCTCAGATCCGCGATCGAGGCGCTGCCGATCCACGTCGCCGAGCTGAAGACGGACACGCTGCTGATCCGCGAGGGCGACCGGCCGACCCGCTCCTGCATTCTCATGGAGGGGTTCGTCTGCTGGTTCAAGGTGTCGGGAGAGGGCAAGCGCCAGATACTCTCCTTCCATGTTCCGGGCGACATGCCGGACATGCAGAGCCTGCACCTCAGCGTCATGGACACCAGCCTTGGCACGATTACGCCTTGCCGCGTTGCGTTCATCCCGCACAGGGCTCTGCTCGACCTCTGCGAACAGCATCCAAGGATCTCCCACGCCCTGTGGCGAACCACGCTGATCGACGCCGCGGTGTTTCGCGAGTGGGTGATGAACATCGGCGGACGCCCCGCCTATGGCCGCATCGCGCATCTCTTGTGCGAATTGGTAGTTCGCCTGCGGGCCGTCGGTCTCACCGACGGGTACTCCTGCGACCTGCCGATCACCCAGTCGGAGATCGCCGATGCGTCGGGCCTGTCGACCGTCCATGTGAACCGGACGCTCCAGGACCTGCGGGCAAACCGGCTGATAAGCCTGAAAGGGACCTATCTCGACGTTCTCGACTGGAAAGGCCTGAAGGAAGCGGGAGATTTCGATCCGGCCTACCTGCATCTCCACGATAGGCCGGCCGGCCTCACCTGAGCTGAGAATAGGATGCGCTGCCGCGGGCGGCGCCTCTCATCGGTGCTGGCCGATCCAGTTGCAAAGCTCGATCAGCGCATGCTCCCGCCCCGCGCGCGGGTCGTCGCACACACTGTTCAGACGCCGTCTCTTTTCCGCCTCGAGGCTCGCGAGGTAGGCCGAAATCTCCGCATCCGACCTCAGTTGCCGCCCGTCTTCGGTGAAGAACTGACGGGCCGGTGCGGCCAGGTCGCCCCCATTCTGCGCCATTGCGCTGTCCGAGAGCGCGAACACCAGCAACATCGAAACTGCGAAAAGCCGGCTCATTGATGGTTTCCTCCGCGGCACAAGGCCATCGACTTCAAAGCATGCGCTCGCATGGATGTTCCTCCGCCAGCCGGCGCTGCCGCGGCCCGATCTCATGCGAGGCGTGCGACGCGGCCGGTGCAAGCGCTGGATGCTTCTCCATGGGAACCGGTCCTATCTGGCGAAGACGGTGAGCGACCCATCGGCCTCGACATTGGCAGCAACGATATCCGACACTGCAACCGAGTTGGCGTCAAGCTCCGCTTTCAACGCCATATTGCCCTCTATTGCCTTCTGGAGGGCCTCTATGTCGGCCTGGTTTTCCGCGACGGCCGTCTCAAGAGCCTGTGCATCGGTGCCGCCGACCAGGTCGGTGATGCGCACCACTTCGACCTCGCTCACGCTGGACATGCTGTCTATGGCCCCGACATTGGTCTTTCCCGCACGGATGGCAGCTAGCACGGTCTCGAAATCGGCTGCGGCGCCGGTGCTTGCAGTCAGGCCCGGATCCGTGGTCGCCGTTGCACCTCCAGGCGCGGGCGGTGCGTCCTGGGCAAAGGCGGGAGCCGCCAAGGCCGACGCAGCCAGAAATGCGGTCGCAAACAAACGCTTCATCGCTCTCTCCCGGGCAGGGTGAATGGAGGGAAACGGCGCAAGCTGCGGGTCCGTTCCACGCCAGGGCAGACCGGGCGCTCTATTTCGAGCGAGCGGGGGGCCCTTCCGATGGTGCCGAGGCGCTGCGGAGCAGGACATCCACACAATACGACAGCCCGGCAGACAGGTGAGCCACGTCGCGGACTTTCGTCAGATCGTCGAATATGGGAATTTGGTGCCCAGAAGAGGACTCGAACCTCCACGCCTCGCGGCACACGGACCTGAACCGTGCGCGTCTACCAATTCCGCCATCTGGGCTGGTGGGCGCTGATGTAAGCGGGCGCGGCTGCACTGTCAACCGAGCTTGTCGAGCGGAATTTCACGCGGCTCCCGGCGCCGGACTATTCCAGGATTTCCCTGGAGGCGACGGTCGAGTCGGCATTGAGGCGATAGACGATCGGCACGCCGGTGCCGAGTTCGAGCTTGACGATCTCTTCGCCGCTGAGGCCGTCGAGCGCCATGATCAGCGCCCTCAGCGAGTTTCCGTGCGCCGAAACCAGCACCGTCCCGCCGCTCAGCACGTGCGGCTGGATATCGTGGATGTAGTAAGGCCAGACGCGCGCCCCGGTGTCCCGGAGGCTCTCGCCGCCCGGTGGCGGCACGTCGTAGGAGCGCCGCCACACATGCACCTGCTCCTCGCCCCATTTCTTCCGCGCATCGTCCTTGTTGAGGCCCGAGAGGTCGCCGTAGTCGCGTTCGTTGAGGGCCAGGTTGCGGACCGTCGTCAGCCCCGTCTGGCCGACGGCCGCCAGGATGTGATCCGAGGTCTTCTGGGCGCGCTGCAGGACCGAGGTGAAGGCGATGTCGAATTTCAGGCCGCGCCGCTCGAGCTTCGCGCCGGCTTCCCTGGCCTCCTGATGCCCGAGCTCCGACAGGTCGACGTCCCGCCATCCGGTGAAGAGGTTCTTCAGGTTCCATTCGCTCTGGCCGTGGCGGACGAGGACGAGGGTGCCGGACATGATTTCTCCCATGACATTCCTCAGGCGGCGAGGGCGGCCGCCGCCGGGCGCACAAGCACATAGATGCAAGGCCGTCCGGCGTCCAGCCTGCGAGCTTTCCCCCAAATCGCGTGCAGCTCCGGACCGCCACGCGGATTGGCTTGCCGGACGATTCCTGCGGGAGAAACACCAGCTGCAGCGCCGAGCTGCGTTTCTTTCTCAGCGCACTCCGCCGCCAAGGCCGAGCACGTCGCGCATTGAGTAGAGGCCGGCCTTCCTGCCGCGTGCCCACAGGGCGGCCTTGACCGCGCCGCGCGCGAAAATCCCGCGATCTTCGGCATCGTGCGACAGGGTGATGCGCTCGCCGGGGCCGGCCAGGATGACGGAATGGTCGCCGACCACGGAGCCGCCGCGCAATGCCGCGAACCCGATGCTGCCGGGGCGCCGCGGTCCGGTATGGCCGTCGCGGCCCCTGACGCTTTCCCGCTGCAGCTCGATCCCGCGGCCGCGCGCGGCGGCCTCGCCCAGAAGCAGCGCCGTACCGGATGGCGCGTCGACCTTGTGGCGGTGGTGCATTTCGAGGATCTCGATATCGAAATCCTGCCGGTCCAGCGCCTTCGCCGCCTGCTCGACGAGTGCTGCGAGCAGGTTGACGCCGAGGCTCATATTGCCGGATTTGACGATCGTCGCATGGCGCGCGGCCGCGGCAATCCTGCTGTCGTCCTCTTGGCTGCAGCCGGTCGTCCCGATGACGTGGACGATGCGCGCCTGCGCGGCGTAGCCTGCAAACTCGACGCTGGCCGCCGGCAGGCTGAAGTCGAGGACGCCGTCGGCCTTGGCGAACGCCGCCAGCGGATCATCGGTGACGGCCACTCCCGTCGTGCCGATACCGGCTATGTCGCCGGCATCCCTGCCAAGCTGGGGCGAGCCCGGCCGCTCGACGGCCCCGGCGAGCCGCACGCCCTCCATCGAAGCGATGGTGCGGACAAGCACCTGGCCCATCCGCCCTGCAGCGCCGACGACGACCAGGTTCATTTCGCCCATCAAGAACTCCTCCTCGCGGCTGCCGGAAAGCTGCCTCAGCGCCGCCAGCGGCGGCCCTCGGTTTCCACTCCGAAACGCTCGGGGGAACACGCGTAGGCGGCGAGCCCCGCCAGCGCGCCGAGCGCATCGGTGATGACATAAACGGGAATCGTCGCCATCATCGCACTGTGCGGCGCCTTGTCGTTGAAGGCCGCGCGAAAATTTCCAGCCTTGAGCGCCGGGACGATTTTTTGCGCGATGCCGCCGCTGAGGAAAACGCCGCCGCGGCTCTTGAACACCAGTGCGACGTCGCCGGCAGTCCGCCCGAGGCAGGTCACGAAGAACGACAGCGCCTCCGCCGCGATCTCGTCCGAGCCGTCGAGCGCGGCGCCGGTGATGGCGGCCGGCCCGGTCAGGCGCGGCACCTTGCCGTCCGCCGCGGCGACGGCGCGGTAGGCATTGACCAGGCCGCGCCCGCACAGGATCTGCTCTCCGGAAATCCTGCCCTCGATCGGCTCGAGATGCGCAAAGATGTCGACGTCGCGGCGGCTGCGCGGCCCGATGTCCATGTGGCCGCCTTCGCCGGGCACGGGTATCCAGATGCCGCGCGAATGCACGAGGCCGGCGACGCCGAGCCCGGTTCCCGGGCCGAGCACCACACGTGCGGCGTTGGGGACCGGTTCGTCTCCGCCGATCTTTTCGAGCGAGTCTTCACCGAGCGCCAGGACCGCCAGCGCCTGCGCCTCGAAATCGTTCAGGACGACGATGTCGGCAATGCCGGTCGAACGGGACATTTCCCTCGGCCGCACCACCCAGGGACAATTGGTGAGCGCGATCGCGTCGCCGTCGACGGGGCCGGCAACCGCGATCACTGCCGAACGCGCCGTCACGCCGAGTCGCTCAAGGACGGCCGTCCTGATGGCGTCGTCGATGGTCCGGAATTCGGCGGTCTGCACGATCTGCGGTGCGCCCATGCCCGACCGGGCGTCGCTCACCACGGCAAAGCGCGCGTTGGTGCCGCCCACATCCCCGAGCAGGATGGGAAATTCGAAAGCCTCGGCCTCGCCCGTCATCCGCCGTTTCCCGTGCCCGTCGCCGCCTTCCCGGCATCGTCCGTCATGCGGCATTGCGACCGCCGGATCAACGGCAAATGCGCGTCTCGACCGAGCATGCCGCCGGACTGGCCGCCTCTTCTGGCGGGCGGGGAACGAACCTCGGCTATTCCGGGCGGGCCTCCGGCAGCGGGATGACGACGTCGGCCGACGGCAAGTAGGCATTGGCCTGGATCCCGACCGACGCCGCGTCCTGCGGGGGGCGGGGCGCCGAAGCGACCGCCGCGGGCGGCGCCTTGCCGCGATAGGTGACGGCTGCCTCGGATTGCGGCGCGGGCGCAGCGAGCACGCCGCTGCAGGCTTTCGGCAGGCTCGACAGTTTCATGAGATCGCGGGCCTTCGGCGCGTCGGGGTTCTTGTTCGGGCGCCATGGTTCCTCCGTGAACCACCAGGCCAGCGACTTGTCGCAGCCGGTGCCGGTGCCGGTCGAAGCCTGCGACTTGCAGCCGGTCGACCCCGGCTGGCAACCGATGCGGATGTGGAAGTGATAGTCGTGGCCCCAGAACGGCCGGACCTTGTTCAGCCAGCCCCGGTCGCCGGTGACCGTGTCGCAGAGCTTCTTCTTGATGCCGGGATGGACGAGGATACGCTCCACCTGCGGATAGCGGGCGGCCCGTTTCAGCAGCCTGGCATGAGCGGGGGTCCAGACCTTCTCGTCGACCAGCAGCCCATTCTTCCTGATCATCGAGACGGCGCTCACCGTCTCGCGCTCCGCGGCCGAAAGCCTTGCGTCCGGCATCGGGTTAAACCAGATGTCGGCATCGAGCCCGATCTGGTGGGAGGCATGGCCGGTCAGCATCGGTCCGCCGCGCGGCTGCGAGATGTCGCCCACCAGCAGCCCCGGCCAGCCATCGGCAACGGCCTCGCGCGACAATCGTTCGATGAGCGCGATCAGCGTCGGGTGGCCCCAGCGGCGGTTGCGCGACAGCCGCATCGCCTGCCAGGTCGGGCCGTCCGCGGCGATTGCCACGCCTCCCGCAAAGCAGCCCTTCGAATAGAAGCCATAGGATTTGGCGGGCAGCGCCGCCGGCAGGCGCTTCGACCCAAACAGGTCCTTGGCCAGTTCTTCCGCCCCGGCTCGGCTCGTGACGCCGCCGGACACAGCCAGGATTGCGAGGCAGGCTGCCGCCAGCCGCGCAGCCGTCTGCAGGAAAACTCTCATCGGCGTCCCACCTCTCGCTTGCCGCCGGCCCGCCTGACCCATTGCTGCCCGAGCTTGAGCCTCGATGGTTACCCGAAAATTAAGACAAGGGGAATCGCGCGCCAACGATCGCGCGCCGGCACTGCCCTTCGATCACCCGAACTTCATTGGACTGCGCGCATCCGCCTCTCCCGCGCCCGCCCAGTTTCCCTCGGCCCACATGGCATCCAGCGCCGAGCGGTAGTCGGGAAAGCGCAGATGATAGCCACAGGCCTTCAGCGCCGCGTTCGAGACCCGCTTGTTCTCGCCATAGAAGGAACGGGCCATGGACGTGATGACCGCGGCGTCGAAGGGGATTTCGGGAGGCGCCTCCATCCCTGCCAGACCGGCGGCGTAGGCCACCACGTCCTGCGGTGGCGCCGGCAGGTCGTCGGTCACGTTGAAGACGCCGCCCCGGCCTTGATCCATGAGATGCCAGAGTGCCCCGGCGATGTCGGCAACATGGATGCGGTTGAACACCTGGCCGGGCTTGACCAGCCGCCGGGCTGTTCCATGGGCGAGATTTACCATAGCGTTGCGGCCGGGACCGTAAATGCCGGCGAGCCGCAGCACGGCCACCGGCGCATCGCTGCGGCGGCCGACGTCGAGCCACTCGCGCTCGGCTTCGAGCCGCAGGACGGAGCGGCGGGAAACTGGGCGGCATGGGCTCGTTTCGTCCACCCACCGCCCGGCATGGTCGCCATAGACGCCGACGGTCGACAGATACGCTATCCAGCGCAGCCGCGGCATGCGGCTGGAGACATCGCCGAAAAACAGGTTTTTCGCAACCGGGTCGCCGGTTTCGTCGGGGGGGATGGACACAATGACGGCGGCGGCTTCCCGGAGCCTTTCGGCCAGCGCCGGCGACGGCTCGCCGTTGAACAGCAGCGGTTCCATGCCCGCTTGTTCGAGCGAACCGAACCGGTCCTCCGAACGCGTCGTTCCGGCGATGGCGGCGGCCCGTCCGGGGCGCGCCGCCGCAAAGGCTTTCGCCGAATAGCCGGCACCCAGGATGACAATGTTTTCAGTCATGCCGCTTCCCCCGCGGGCATCCGCGCAGCGCCAAGCGCTGAGCTCCACTCGGCTAGCACTTCAGGATCATGCTCGCGCAGAACCTGCCGGGCGGCGAGCGCCGCAAACGCCTGCGGATCGACCAGCCGCGAAAGCGCCCAGACGGCGGCGCCCCGCACCAGCGGCGAGGCATCGCCGGTCAGCCCGAGGCAGGCGTCGGCCAGCCTCCCGTCGCGGGAGTTCCCGGCTGCCACCAGCACGTTGCGCAGAAAGCGGTCGCGGCCGATGCGCTTTACCGGCGAGCCGGAAAACAGCGAACGGAACGCCGCGTCGTCGAGCGCGAGCAGGTCCGCAAGGCGAGGCTCGCGCAACTCGTCCCGAGCCTGCAGCCTGGCTTCCGAGGCGGCCCTTGCGAATTTGTTCCAGGGGCAGGCCGCCAGGCAATCGTCGCAGCCATAGATACGATTGCCGAGCGCCTCGCGGAACTCGAGCGGGATCGCTCCCTTGTTCTCGATCGTGAGATAGGAGATGCAGCGCCGCGCATCGAGCCGGTAGGGAGCGGGGAATGCCTTTGTCGGGCAGGCATCGAGACACGCGCGGCAGGAGCCGCAGAGGTCGTCCTGCGGCAGGTCGGGAGGGATTTCGGCCGTCGTGAAGATGCTGCCCAGAAACAGCCATGAGCCGAACTCGCGACTGACCAGATTGCTGTGCTTGCCCTGCCAGCCCAGGCCGGCGGCCGCGGCGAGCGGCTTTTCCATGACCGGCGCCGTGTCGACGAACACCTTGACGTCGCCGCCCGTCATGGCTGCGATGCGGCCGGCAATACCCTTCAGCCGGCCCTTCATCAATTCGTGGTAGTCCCGGTTCCTTGCATAGACCGAGATGGCGCCGCGCTCCGGCTTTTCGAGGGTTGTCCGCGGATCGCAGTCCGGCCCGTAGTTCATCGCCATGACGACGATCGAGCGCACCTCCGGCCACAGCGCGCGCGGGTCACCGCGCCGGGCGAGCGTTTCCTCCATCCATCCCATCGAGCCGTGGAAGCCTTGCGCGACGAATTCCCGCAGGTGCTCCGCGGCCAGCGGAATGGCGTCGGGAGCGGTTACCGCGACGGCGTCGAAGCCGGCCAGCCTGGCCTCGTCGGCGATCATCTTCCGGAGCGGCGCGCCCCGGACAGGCCGGTCAGAAGTCGAGGTCCGCATAATGCGATGCCGGGGACAATCCCCTCACCCGGTCCGACAGCAGCGGCCGGAAGGATGGCCGCGACTTGACCCTTGCATACCAGTCGCGCGCTGCGGTGAAGTCGCGCCAGTCGATCTCGCCGAGATAGTCGAGGATCGACAGCGTCGCGGCGGCTGCTAGATCGGCATAGGTGATTCGCGGGCCGGCCAGCCAAGGCCGGGTTCCGGCCAGCCAGTTGGTGTATTTCATGTGCTGCCTGATGTTGGCGCGCGCCGCCCGGATGGCCGCCGAATCCGGCGAGCCGCCGCCCAGCGCCTCGGGCATGAGCGGCTTCAGCACGCGTTCGCGCACCAGATGACGCGTGACCTCGCTCTCCGATTTGACCAGATACCAGTCGGCGAGCCGGCGGATTTCGGCGCGGTCCAGCGGGTCCTCGGCAAGCAGCCGGCGATCCCGCTTCAGGACGCCGCGCGTCTCGTCGAGATATTCGGCGATCACCGGTGCGCCGATGATCGGCACGTCGCCCTCCGCCAGCAGCACGGGGAGCGTTCCGGCAGCATTCAGCGCCAGGAACTCCTTGCGGCGCGTCCACGGCTTTTCCTCGATGAGCGCCACCTCCTCGCCATATTCCCCGAGCGCCAGGCGCACGAAACGGCAGGTCGCAAACATCGGATGATGAAAAAGCGTCAGCATGATTCCCGGGCGTGGAATTTCCAAAAAGCGTCTGGTTTCAGGACGGCGCCGCCGTTACATGGGCAGCGCCCGCTTCGCGGGTCCGTCACGGCGCACGAGCTATAGGGTGAGTTCCGCGCCATGACAAGCAATGCGGCTCCCGGGGACGGCGGACGAGAATGCAGGATCAGACGATCGCCGAAGCGGTGCTGCTCGGCCTGCTGGAGGGCCTCACGGAGTTCATCCCGGTGTCGTCGACGGGGCACATCCTGCTTGCCGGACACTTCCTGGGGTTCCGCTCGACAGGCAAGGCATTCGAGATCCTGATCCAGCTTGGAGCGATCCTGGCGATCCTCAGCGTCTATGCCAGCCGGCTGTGGAAGATCGCGGCCGAGCTGCCGTCGAGCCCCGTGGCGCGGCGCTTCCTGCTGGGAGTCCTCGTCGCGTTCCTTCCGGCCGCGGCGGCCGGCATGGCCGGACACGCGTTCATCAAGACGGTGCTGTTCGAGACTCCGAAGCTGATCTGCATGATGCTCATCCTGGGCGGGCTGGTGCTGTTGCTGGTCGACCGGATTCCGCTGCAGCCGCGCTACCGGGACGTCATGGAGTTTCCGCTGCCGCTCTGCCTCGGGATCGGTCTGTTCCAGTGCCTGGCGCTCATTCCGGGCACCTCCCGTTCCGGCGCCACCATCGTCGGCGCCCTCCTGATGGGTACCGACAAGCGGTCCGCCGCGGAGTTCTCGTTCTTTCTGGCCATGCCTACCATGGCCGGGGCGTTCGCCTACGACCTCTTCAAGAATCGCGACGTCCTGTCGTCCGCCGACCTGCCCATTATCGCCGCCGGCTTTTTTGCCGCCTTCGTGATGGCGGTGCTCGCGGTTCGCTATCTGCTCGACTACGTGTCGCGGCATGGCTTTTGGGTGTTCGCCTGGTGGCGGCTCGCCGTCGGTGTCGTCGGTCTTGCGGCTCTGCTGGCCTGGGGCTGAATCCCGGGTCGGGACAATCGAGCGCGGCAGGGGGATGCAGTGCGCAGCAAAACGCCGGCCTGAAAGTCGGGGCGTGCGCCCGGCAAGCCGGTCTAGATTTGGCTGGTGTGAGCGAACTGTCCGGCCGATCGATACTGCCAGAGATAGGAAGGCAGGATTGCCGCGGCGGACTGCGGCCGGATGCCGAGCCCAGCAAAGGTGCGCCCTTCCGCCTCGGCTTCGCGCGAAACGACATTGTCGCTCCTCAGAAGCTCCACCTGGTCGCGGGTGAGCAACGGCCTGGGCATCAGCCCGAGCACGGACGCCTGCAACGAGGCCAACCACCACGGGACCGGCACCAGCATGCGTCGGCGGCCGATGACCGCCAGCATCTCCTCCATCAATTCCTTGAAGCTGCGCACATCGGGGCCGCCGAGTTCGTAGATCCTGCCGCCGGCAACCTCGCCATCAACCGATCGGGCAATGGCTTCGGCGACATCGCCGACATAGGCCGGCTGGAACTTCGTATGACCGCCGCCGATCAGCGGCAGCACCGGGGACACCCGCGCCATTGCCGCGAAGCGGTTGAAGAACTCGTCCTCCGGGCCAAACAGGATGGACGGCCGGAAGACGACGGCACCCGCAACGGTCTCGAGCACTGCCGTCTCCCCAGCGGCCTTGGTGCGCGCATAGTCCGAGGCAGAGTCTTTATCCGCGCCGATGGCAGAGACGTGCGTGAGGCCGAGTCCTTCGGCCGCCGCCGCTTCGGCTACCGCGCGGGCCCCGGCCTCGTGCACGGCGGCAAAGGTCTGCGGACCGGAGCCGAAGAGTATGCCCACCAGATTGACGACGTGGTCCGCCCCCTCCACCGCGCGGTCGATCGACCAGCGGACGCGGACATTGGCCTGCACGGCGTGGACCTGTCCCATGTTGCCCAGCGGCTGCAGATGGCCGGCGAGCTCCGGCCTGCGCACCGCGGCGCGAATGCGGTAACCGCGGGCCGCCAGTTCCCTGACCACATGCCGCCCGAGAAAACCGGACCCGCCGAACACGGTGACGAGCTTCGGTTTCTCGAGGATCTCGGTCATTGGGGGCTCCGGGCCGCGTCCTGTGGACGCCTTGGTCGAGCGCTTCTTAGACCGTCTGTCCCTGCGGTGGAAGTGGCCGGCGCCCGTGCCTTCAGAACTGCCGGCCGAGCCGGTGGTCGACCGAGTGGCGGTTGCCGCCGCGGACGACGAAGAAGAAAAAGATCGCGGCCCACAGGATCGACTTCTCCGCCCCGGCGAATCCCTGGTCCATGGTCACCCAATGGAACCAGACGGTGACGAGCAGGATGAACATGGCTGCCAGCGAGGCCGGTCGCGTCAGCAGGCCGGCGGCGATGAGCATGCCGCCGAAGAACTCCGTGAACGACAGGAGCGGCGACCAAAATGTGCCGGGATAGAAGCCGAGCGATTCGACCATACCCGCCGCGCCGAACGGATCCCCGATCTTGCCGAGGCCGTGGGTGACCAGGGCAACGCCGGCAACCAGCCTGAGCAGCGTCTCGGCTCCCTCATGGAGAGCGGCGTAGACGCTGCCAAGCGCCGGAACGATCAGTCGGGGACGGGAAGTATCGGTCACCTCGGTCACGGGAATCTCCACGATGTTGCAGTGCAGCAAACCATGGCGCAAGTGCGTTCACGGTCAAGTCAAGAAGGTTTGAGAAAAAGTGAGGTAAGCCGGAATACTCCCGCGCTGCCGGCTCGCATCGGACGACCCCTCCACGGCCC
>JAJFMR010000417.1 GCA_020696915.1 Rhizobiaceae bacterium
GAAGTTGCCAGCTGCTCGCCACGTTTTTAGCGCAAATGCCGGCCTTCAACCCGTTGATTCTACGCAACAAAGTTGGGGTGCCAAGTTTCGGGCCAGTTCATGCGCGCAAGCCACCGGACCATAGTCCCAAGGCGGACGTAAAGGTCTTAGATCCTATGGCCCCGATAACATGGACATGCCTTGGGCTCGGACTGCCGCTGTGGTTTGCCGGGACGTGGATTGAGTAGCTCTCTATCGTGCCGACTGCCGAAATGTGATCAAGCAACGTTCGTCGATGGCAATGGAAGGGAAAGCGGGTGAGCATACGCAACCTCGAATATGCGGTTAAGCCACGGTCCGTCGCCATCGTCGGCGCTTCGGCCAGAACCGGCTCCGTAGGGCGAGCGGTGTTCGAGAACGTCGTCACTGCCGGCTTCGAGGGTGAGGTCTGGCCGGTTAATCCTAAATACCAAGAACTGTCGGGCCGTCGCTGCCATGCCCGCGTCGCCGACCTGCCCGGCGTCCCCGACCTCGCGGTGATCGTAACGCCTGCCGCAACGGTGCCCGGTCTGATTGCGGAGCTTGGAACGCTCGGCACCCGCGCAGCCGTGGTGATCACGGCGGGACTGACGCGCGAGAATGGACTGCGGCAGGCGATGCTCGATGCGGCCAGGCCACATCTTTTTCGGATCATCGGCCCGAATACGCTGGGGCTGATGATGCCGCCGATCAAGCTCAACGCCGGCTTTGCGCACATGGCCGCGCGACCGGGCGGCATCGCGCTCGTGTCGCAATCGGGCGCCATCGCTTCTTCGCTGATCGACTGGGCCGCCGTCAACGACGTCGGCTTCTCGCATATCGTTTCGCTCGGCGACATGGCCGATGTTGATGTCGGCGACTGGCTGGACATGCTGGCTGGAGACGCGAAGACGACGGCAGTCCTGCTTTATCTCGAAACGGTCTCCAACCCCCGCAAGTTCATGTCGGCGGCGCGGGCGGCAGCACGCATCAAGCCGGTGATCGCCGTGAAGGCGGGGCGCCACGAGCAGAGCGCCAAGGCGGCGGCCACCCATACGGGCGCCTTGTCGGGAGCCGATCGCGTCATCGACGCAGCCCTGTCACGTGCCGGCATCCTGCGGGTGAGCGGCTTGGCGGATCTGTTCGACGCTGCCGAGATAACCGCACGGTTCAGGCCGCTGGAAACTGCCCGCGTCGGCGTCGTGACGAATGGCGGCGGCGCAGGCGTGCTGGCCGTAGACAGGCTGGTCGACCTGAACGGCAGCCTGGCGGAGCTTGCTCCGGCAACTCTCGAACGACTCGACACCGTGCTGCCGCCGACCTGGTCGCATGCAAATCCGGTCGACATCATCGGCGATGCACCGCCGGAGCGATACGCGACCGCAATCGAAGCGGTGGCTGCCGATCCCGGTGCGGACGTCATTCTGGCGATCAACTGCCCGACGGCGCTCGCATCTTCCCTGGACGCCGCCGCCGCGGTCGCTTCCCTCACCAAAGACGGAAAGGTGGACGGCAAGCCGGTGCTGGCCTGCTGGCTCGGCGAGCATACCGCCCGCGAAGGGCGGCGCGTCCTTCAGGAGGCGGGTGTCCCGAGCTTTGCCACACCCGCGGACGCTGCTTCTGCCATCTCCTACCTGTCCGGTTGGTCGCGCGCGCAGCATGCACTTCTTCGCGTGCCACCCGCCCACAGCGAGGAAACGACAGGTGATCGTCATGCGGTGCGCTCCATATTTCGACAGGCTGCCGGCGAAGGAAGGCGCATGCTGACGGAGCCCGAGGCAAAGGCGGCGATCGCGGCGTACGGGATTCCGGTTCCCGAAACGATCATTGCGCGCTCGCCCGAGGAGGCGGAAGAAGCCGCGGGGCGCCTGCTCGCGGTCTCCGAGAAAGTCGTCGTGAAGCTGCTCTCCAAGACAATTTCGCACAAGTCCGACGTCGGCGGCGTCGTGCTCGACATCGATACCCCCGACGTGGCCCGCACGGCCGCCGAAACGATCCTTCGGCGGGTGCAGAAAACCCCGGCCGTTGACGTGGAAGGGTTCGCGGTGCAGCCGATGGTCGTCCGCAAGGGCGCCCAGGAGTTGATCCTCGGCATGAGCCGCGATCCGATCTTCGGACCGGTCATCCTGTTCGGGGCAGGCGGCGTAGCCGTCGAGGTCATGGACGACACCGCCATAGCCCTGCCGCCGCTCGACGACGTGCTGGCCGGCGACCTGATAACCCGCACGCGCATAGGACGGCTGCTTGCCGGCTTTCGCGAGCGGCGGCCGGCCGATCAGGCAGCCATCGTCTCCGCTCTCAACGGACTGTCGCAGATGATCGTCGACTTTCCCTGTATCGCGGCGATGGACGTCAATCCGCTGCTCGCCGATGCCGACGGCATCGTGGCGCTCGACGCGCGCATCGCGATCGACCCGGCTCGCGTCGAGGAAAGCGGCCCCAATGCGGACCTTGCAATTCGGCCCTATCCCTCCGGCTGGGATGCCGGTTTCACAGGAAAGGGAGGGCGGTATCGTCTTCGCCCGATAAAACCCTCGGATGTGGACCTCTACCCGGAGTTCCTGGCCAAAGTCTCGACCAACGACATCCGCCTTCGCTTTCTGGCGCCCCGGCTAACCTTCGACGACGACATGCTGAGACGCCTGACCCAACTCGATTATGACCGCGACATGGCCTTTGTGGCCATTTCGGAGCCATCGGGGGAACTGGCCGGCATAGGACGCCTGTCTAGCGATCCCGACAGGACGGCCGCCGAGTACGGCCTGATCGTTCGCACCGACCTCCAGGGGCAGGGGCTCGGCAAAGCTCTGCTGACCCTGATCATCGATTATGCGCGAGCCGAACGCATCGGCAGGGTCGAGGGCCTCGTGCTCGCCGAAAACGATAGAATGCTGGCAATGTGCCGAAAGTTCGGCTTCAAAGTCGGATTTTTGCCCGACGACCCCGGACTTTGCCATGTTTCCCTCGAACTGCAGTGATCGCGATGAATTCGTTTCCGGGGACATGATCTCATGCATGGGCAGGCAGCAGGAGACCTGCTCGCGACGGTTACCGGGGCAGAGCCGGACGGTGGCAGGCCGGCCGCAGGCCGACTTCTACGGATCGGTATGGGCTGCGGCGGAGTGCGCTGACAGAGCCGCAGTTCTGCAGCTGTAGCTTCTTGTTTTCGCATCGGATTCGTCCGGAAAGCGATTCCACTTTCCGGTCCGATGCTGTAGCCTGCCGGCTTGAGGTCTGACTCGACGGAGCGGCG
>JAJFMR010000418.1 GCA_020696915.1 Rhizobiaceae bacterium
ATGAAGTTCGTGCTGTTCTGCCTCACCGGCTTGATGGCCGGCATCGCTTCCGTGCTGATCACCTCGCGGCTCGGCTCCACCCGGCCATCGATCGCCCAGGGCTACGAACTCGAAGTGATCACCATGGTCGTGCTCGGTGGCGTCAGCATCCTCGGCGGCTCCGGCAGCATCATCGGCGTCGTGTTGGCGGCCTTCATCATGGGCCTGGTGACGTTCGGCCTCGGCCTGCTCAACGTGCCGGGGATCGTCATGTCCATCTTCGTGGGCCTGCTGCTCATTCTGGTCATCGCACTTCCCATCCTCTGGAACCGCATCAGGGGCAGGCCATGAAGCCCGAGAAATATGCATTCCGGATGAAGCTCAAGCCCGGCATGAAGGCCGAATACGTCAGACGGCATGCCGAGATCTGGCCGGAACTGGTGAGCCTTCTGCGCGAGGCCGGCGTCTCGGACTATTCGATCCATCTCGACCGAGAGACCAACATCCTTTTTGCAGTGATGTGGCGACGCTCCGGCCACCGCATGGACGACCTGCCTGAACATCCGGTGATGCGCAAATGGTGGGCCCACATGGCGGACATCATGGAGACGCAGCCCGACAACGAACCGGTGGCGGTGCCGCTCGAAACCGTCTTTCACATGGACTGAGCGGCGGCGATGACGGGGATCCGCCGGCTTGCCGTCATCGACATCGGCAAGACCAACGCCAAGGTGGTCCTGGTCGACCTGGCGACGCAGGCGGAAATCGAGATCAGGAGCACGCCGAACGAAGTCACCGCTTCCGGAGCCTATCCGCACCACGACGTCGGCCGCCTGTGGCTCTTCGTCAAGGAGGCGCTGTCCAGCTTCGCCGTCCGGTCGAAGATCGACGCCATCGCGGTGACCACACATGGCGCCACGGCGGCGCTCGTCAAGGCGGACGGCTCGCTGGCGCTGCCGGTTCTCGACTATGAGCATGATGGCCCGGCCGCGCTCGCCCAATCTTATGCGGCGGTGCGTCCGGGCTTTGGAGAGACGGGTAGCCCGCGTCTTCCCAACGGTCTCAACCTCGGAGCGCAGCTCTTCTGGCAGTCGCGAGCTTTCCCCGATCGGTTCGCCGAAGTCTCGTCCATCCTTCCCTATCCGCAATATTGGGCATTCCGCTTGAGCGGCGTTGCGGCTGCCGAGGCGACGTCGCTCGGCTGCCATACCGACCTTTGGGATCCGGCAAGGAGAGACTGGTCGAGCCTGGTGGACCACATGGGCTGGCGCGACAGGATGCCGGCCCTGCGGCTGGCTGCGGACTGCCTCGGTCCGGTCTTGCCCGGCCTGGCGGCGGAACTCGGGCTCGATCCGGGCACGCCGGTACTCTGCGGCATCCACGATTCCAACGCCTCGCTCTATCCGCATCTGGTCAGCCGGAGCGCCCCATTCTCCGTCGTGTCGACGGGCACCTGGGTTGTCGTGCTTTCGGTCGGCGGCGCGCTCGACCATCTCGATCCGGAGCGCGACTGCCTCGTCAATGTCGATGCGCGCGGCGATCCGGTGCCGTCGGCGCGCTTCATGGGAGGCCGCGAATATTCCCTGGCCCTCGGCCGGGAGGCCGCTCCGGCCGCCGGTGCTGCCGCCGGTCCGGTGCTCGACGCTGGGATCATGCTTTTGCCGTCGCTGGTGGCCGGATGCGGGCCCTTTCCGGCGAGCCGTTGGCGCTGGCTCGGGGAGGAGGCATCACTCGACGGCGGAATGCGGTTCACCGCCGTATCCTTCTATCTGGCCATGATGACCGCTACCTGCCTGGAGCTGACCGGCGCCGACGGGCCTGTCATCGTCGAGGGGCCATTTGCCCGCAATGCGGCCTATCTCGACATGCTGGGCGTGGCGGCCGGCCGGCCGGTGCTTGCCTCGGGCGGCAGCGTGACGGGGACGAGTCTCGGCGCAGCACTGCTGGCCGAGCCGGGCACCAGGCCGCGGTCCGCACTGGATCACGTGCCGCCGCACCCACAGGCCGAAGCGATGGCCCGCTATTTCGCTCGCTGGAAGGACGAAGTGCAAAGGCGCTGAGTCACCTGAGTTGCCGGCGCGGCGCAACGTGCGCTTCTGTATCGCCGGGTGCAGGAAGAGCGAGCCGCTTATTCCTCGCCGTGCTCAGGCAAACAGTCCGGACGGCGGGAGGGGCTCGAGGTCAAGCGAGCCAGTCATCGAGCCTCGCCGTTGCGACGTCCTGAAGCAGAGCCAGGAAGCCGTCGGCCTGGAACTCCGCGGTAAGCCTGCCCTTCTCGGCAGATGCGGCCGCCGCGTTGCCGACGACACCCTTGGGGTTCAGATCCGGCGCCATCCAGGCGAAGGCATGGGTGCCTGTGTGGCGCAGCAGGTTGAACCGGGTTTCGGCGCGCGCGACGCTGGAGACGAAGTTCTCGGCCTTCGACATGTCGACCAGATCCGGCCGGAAGTGCAGCATCAGCGAAGTCTCGACGTCGCCGCCGTGGATACCGTGGCGGTCTTCGAGTTCGGAAAAGAGGCCCCCGGGCCGTCCGAAGCGCTGCCAGCTGGTCTTGACCGCGAGCATGCGGTGGCGAACCCGCAACTCGCGGGTGACGATGCCCATGATCTCTTCGTTGCCGCCATGCGAATTGACGACGATGAGCTTGCGCAGCCCGGCCCGTGCGACCGAGGCGCCGAGCGCGGTCCACGCCTCGACGAGGGTCGCGGCAGGCAGCGTCAGCGTGCCGGGGGAAAGCAGGTGCTCGTTGGACTTGCCGACGGCCTGGATCGGCAGGATGCGGACATCCAGACCGTCCGGCAGCCGCGCTATGACCGTCTGAAGCATCCCCTCCATGATCGTCGTGTCCGTCGAGACGGGCAGATGCGGCCCGTGCTGCTCGATCGCCGCGAGCGGCAGGACGGCAATCGTGGCCTCCGGGTCGATCGCCGTGTAGCCGCTGGTCGGGAAATCGCCCCACCAGACGCGTCGAACCTTTCCGACCACCTTGGACCTCATCTGTTGCGCCAAGCCTGCAAGGCTCAATAAGGCAGCGGGCCGACGAAAGGAACTGGTTCACGTCCCGGGCGAGGATAGAGCATCAGCCTCCCGGGAGCCATTTCCGATCCAGCACTGCGCCCTATCTACGTGCCTGGTCCTCATTCGACGGGAGACGGTCATGGTGGTCATCTGGGTCGGGGCGCTGCTGTTCATCGGCGGAATTGTCTATCTGGCGAGCCAGGCCATATGGCGCGGGCGGCTGAGCGGACAGGGCCGATCCTCCGCCGGCAC
>JAJFMR010000056.1 GCA_020696915.1 Rhizobiaceae bacterium
ATCGTCGTCATGCCGCTGCTCGGTCTCATCGAGCGTCCGAGACGGCTTCCCAACTCGATTACCGAGGCGGTCCTCGACAGAAATCGCGGCGGTGCGGTGACACAGCCGGCCGGTGCCACGGCATCCCCCGAATCCAAGGGCTGAGACGGCATGAGGATCTTCGGAGTGATATTTCGGATGAACAGGGTCCTCGGTGTTCTTGCTGCGGCCGGGCTGACGGTTGCCGGCGCGTCGGGCGGTGTGTCGGCGCAGGAAGATGGCCATGCTGTGGCCGAGCCGACGCATTTCCCGATCCTGAAGCCGCGAGAAGAGTCCTGGTCGTTCGCCGGCCCATTCGGCACCTACCAGAGGGCCCAGCTGCAGCGCGGCCTGAAAGTCTACAAGGAAGTCTGCTCGGCCTGCCATTCGATGGACCTGGTCGCCTTCCGTACGCTCGAGGATCTCGGTTACTCGGAGGCCCAGGTGAAGGCGCTGGCCGCCGAGTACACCGTCCAGGACGGCCCCAATGCCGACGGCGACATGTTCGACCGGCCGGGCATTCCTTCCGACTATTTTCCCTCGCCTTTCGCCAACTCGGCGGCCGCCGCAGCGGCCAACAACGGCGCTGCACCTCCGGACTTCTCGCTGATCGCCAAGGCGCGGGGCGTGGAGCGCGGCTTCCCGACCTTCGTCTTCGATATTTTCACCCAGTATGCCGAAAACGGCCCCGACTACATCTATTCGCTGCTGACCGGCTATGACGAGGAGCCGCCGGCCGGCATGGAGATCGCCGAGGGCACCTACTACAATCCGTATTTCATCGCCGGCAAGTCGCTGGCGATGGCGCCGCCGCTTTCCGACGACCAGGTGACGTATGATGACGGCTCGCCGCAGACGGTCGACCAATATGCGCGCGACGTTACGGCGTTCCTGATGTGGGCGGCCGAGCCGCACCTCGAGGAGCGCAAGTCGACGGGGTTTCGCGTGATGGTGTTCCTGCTGCTGCTTGGCGCATTGGTCTACCTGACCAAGCGCAAGGTGTGGCGGGAAGTCGCGCACTGAGCATCGTTCGCCCGCCCGACATATCAGAATTCGCAAGGGCGCCTGTGGGCGCCCTTTTCCTCGGGCGGCGGACGTTGCATGAATGTCGCGGGAACGGGACCCATCCGATGGAAGCCTCGCTCGAACACACATTGCTGTCGTCGATCCGCACGATCCCCGACTATCCCAGGCCCGGCATCCTGTTTCGTGACATCACGACTCTGCTCGGCAACGCACGCGCCTTCCGCAGGGCCATCGACGGGCTGGTGCACCCCTATGCCGGCCGGCGGATCGACAAGATAGCCGGCATCGAGGCGCGCGGCTTCATTCTTGGAGGCGCCATTGCGCACCAGCTTTCGGCCGGCTTCATCCCGATCCGCAAGAAGGGCAAGCTGCCGCACGAGACGGTGCGTGTCGCCTACAGCCTGGAATACGGGCTGGACGAGATGGAGATGCACAAGGACGCCGTCGCGGCGGGCGAAAAGGTGATCCTGGTCGACGATCTGGTCGCCACCGGCGGGACTGCCGAGGGAGCCGTCAAGCTGCTCCGGCAGATGGGGGCCGACATCGTCGCGGCCTGCTTCGTCATCGATCTTCCCGACCTCGGCGGCCGCCGCAGGCTGGAGTCGCTCGGCGTTACGGTCAGGACGCTGATCGCCTTCGAGGGCCACTGAGGTCCCGATTCATGGCGCCCGCGCCATTGCGCGTCAATGCGTCAGGGGATCTTCAGCAAGACCGAGGTCTCGAACTCGATCACCGTGTCGCGGTTCGAATCGACGCCGGCCGCCCGAATCGCGAGCAGGTGCCATCCGGGCCTCGAGGACAGCGGCCGATGATGAAGCACTTTGCGCGAATAGGCGACCGTTTCCCCGGCATAGACGGGTTTCGGCCATTTCAGGTTTCTGAAGCCGGGGGAGGGGCCGAATTCGGGTGGTGCGCCGGAACCGCCCCACAGCCGGCCGCCCGCCCCGGTCTCGATGTTGCACTTCATCCATGCCGCCGCGGTGTGCCATCCGGAGGCGCACAGTCTTCCGAACACGCTTCTGCCGGCCGCCTCGTCGTCGAGGTGAAACGGTTGCGGATCGTATTTGCGGGCGAAGGCCTTGATGGAATCGGCATCGAAGCGATACGAGCCGATCGGGACGGTGGTACCGATCTTCAGGAAGTCGTCCAGGCTCATCCGGCTGCGGCCGCTTGCCTGGTCAGGAACATGATCGTGTTCTCCAGCTCGAAAACACTCTCTCCCCGCTGGTTGAACATCTCCGAGCGCATGCTGACCAGGCCGAGCGACGGGCGCGACCTGGACAACCGCTTGTTCATCACGGTTATCCTGGCGGACAGGCGATCGCCCGCCAGCACCGGTTTCTTCCACTTGACGAAATCGACGCCGGGCGAACCCTGCGACGTGGAGGCCAGCAGAAGGCCGTCGCAGAACAGGCGCATGAAGACGGCGCAGCTGTGCCAGCCGGATGCCGAGAGACCGCCGAGTATACCCTGCCTCCCTGCCTGCTCGTCGAGGTGCATCGGCTGAGGGTCGAACTCGCCGGCGAATTCCACGATCTCCTCTGCGGTGACCGTCGCCGACCCGAGATCGATCGTTCCGCCCTCCTCGAAGTCTTCGAACGCCCAGACCTCGGCCATTGCCTGTCCTGTTCAGCCCTGAACTTTCATAATGTCTGCTCTCCTCCCCCGCAAGGAGCCGGTCGCCAAGTCAAAACCAGCCGCGGCGGCGGAAGTACCAGTAGGGGAGGATGGCCGAGACGACCATGAGGACCAGCGCGAACGGATAGCCGAGCAGCCATTGCAACTCCGGCATGACCGCGAAATTCATCCCGTAGATCGATGCGACCAGGGTCGGCGGCAGGAACACCACGGCGGCCAGCGAGACGATCTTGATGATGGCGTTCTGCTCGATGTTGACCATGCCGAGCGTCGCGTCGAGGAGGAAGGTCGTCTTCTGGGACAGGAAGGAAGCATGGTCGGCAAGCGAAAGAGCGTCGCCGGCCAGTGTCTTGACGCGCTCACGGGCATCCTTTCCGGTCACGGCATTCCCCAGGAATCCAGTCAGCCGCTGCAGGGACGCGAGGCTGTCCCGGATGTTCGAGGTCAGGGATTCCTTGCGTCCGATATCCTTGAGCAGGCGTTGGAAATTGCGGTCCCGCCTCGACGCTTTCGTTTCCACGGGATGAAAGATCTCGACGGACAGCTTTTCGATGTCCCGCGAGACGCGCTCCAGCACATCGGCCAGGCGGTCGATCACCACCTCGAGGAGCCCCAGGAGGATCGACTCGCCATCCGAGCAGCCGATGTCCGCCTTTTCGGCGTGCGCCGGAAAGGTCTGGAACGCACGTGGCTCGTGGTAGCGTACCGTGACCAGCCGCCTGCCAGCGAGCACGAAGCTGACCGGCGACATGACGGGATTGTCGCCTTCCGTATTCGCGGGCAGGATCGCGGTCATGAAGAAGGCGCCATTCTCGGCATAGAGGCGGCTCGAGACCTCGATCTCCTCCATTTCCTCGCGGGTCGGGATCCCGACCCCGAGCCACTTCTCGATCGCCAGTTCCTCCTGCCTTGTCGGCTCCAACAGGTCGGCCCAGGCAATCTCGCTTTCGTGCCCGTCCAGACCGTTCACGACGCGCAGGCGGTCGTTGTTCACCGCGAATGCCTTGATCATGGAAGTGTTCCGTCGCCAGAATGAGGCCCGGTCAGGTGGTGTGGCGGTCTTTCCAGCGGTCCCGGAAAGCGGTCACCAGTCTTCGTAGGGAGGGCAGCTGCCGGCCGGCACCTCGGACAGGAGAAAAATCTTGTCGTCGACACCTGGCTCGAGGTCGATGCCGGCTTCATCGTCGCACCCTTCGCTCATGCGGATGCGCCCGGTCGCCTCGAGGTCGACCAGCAGCTTGCCGCGCCCCGCTGCCCTGCGGATCAAAACCCCGCCGCCGTCGCAGTCGACGCCGCAAGATATGTTCGTGCCGTCCGGCGAGGGCACGCACTCGCCGCCAGCGGATATTTCGCGGCCGCTGTCGCGCATCACGGTGCGAAGGTCGAAATAGTAGTTCCGCTGCCCCTTGGGGTAATACTCGTCGGGATCATGCGAAAAATAGGCGAGCCGAAAGCCGATGGACTGCACCTGCTGGTGCGGGTGCGCCTTCAGGTGCGCTTCGTCGTAGTCCCTTGCGAAACAGATCCGGGTTCCCGGTTCGGGGGGCAGCAATTCCGCGATCTGCCTTTCCTCCCCGGGCTCGATCGGCTGCGCCAGTCCCGGACAGGCAAACACGCAGAGCGCGCACGCAGCAGCAAGGCGAGGCATCATCACATTGTCCCCTCAGAATCCGGGGCAGGATGCCACAGCCGGGTACGATCGGTAAGTCGGGAACTTTCGGCTGCAGAACGCGGCCAGATCAGGCATTGAACTTGAAAAGCAACACGTCGCCGTCCTGAACGACGTAGTCCTTGCCCTCGTCGCGAGCCTTGCCCGCGTCTCGCGCCGCCACCTCGCCGCCCAGCGCAACGAAGTCCTCATAAGCGATTGTCTGGGCGCGGATGAAGCCACGCTCGAAATCGGAGTGGATCACGCCGGCCGCCTGCGGCGCCCTGGTTCCCCTTTGCACCGTCCATGCTCTCGTTTCCTTGGGGCCGGCGGTGAAATAGGTGATCAGGTCGAGAAGCTCGTAGCCGGCGCGGATCAGCCGATCGAGGCCGGGTTCCTCGAGCCCGAGGTCGGCCAGGAACTCGAGTTCCTCGTCATCGGGAAGCTGCGCCACCTCGGCTTCGATGGCCGCGGAGATGGTGACCGCCCCGGCGCCCTGTGCTTCTGCCATCCGCTCGACGGCCGCGCTGTGGGCGTTTCCGCTGGCGGCATCCTTTTCGGCGACGTTGCAGACGAAAAGCACCGGGTGCGACGTAAGCAGGTTGAGGTCCTGGAGAATGCGCCGGTCCTCCATGGCGATGCCGGGAAGCAGCGCCCGTGCCGGTTTCCCGTCCTGCAGCAGTCCGAGCGCCTTCTCCATGACCGGTAGCACCGCCAGCGCCTCCTTTTCCTTGCCGGATGCGCGTTTGCGGATCTGGACGATCCGCCGTTCCAGGCTCTCGAGGTCGGCCAGCATCAGTTCGGTGTCCACCGTCTCGGCATCCCCAACCGGATCGATGCGGCCCTCGACATGGGCGATGTCGTCGTCCTCGAAACAGCGAAGCACGTGAACGATGGCGTCGACCTCCCTTATGTTGGCCAGGAACTGGTTGCCCAGGCCTTCACCCTTCGAGGCGCCGCGCACCAGCCCGGCGATGTCGACGAAGGCAATGCGGGTCGGAATGATCTCCTTCGACCTGGCGATCGCCGCAATCTTCCGCAGCCGCGGATCTGGTACGGCAACCTCGCCGGTGTTCGGCTCGATCGTGCAGAACGGGTAGTTGGCCGCCTGTGCGGCCGCCGTCCGGGTCAGCGCGTTGAACAAGGTCGACTTGCCGACATTGGGCAAGCCGACGATGCCGCATTTGAAGCCCATGGGTGATTCCTGATTGCGGGAGGGGATTTGCTGCAGGCGTATGCGCGACGGCGTCGACGATCGTCAAGCCTCGGCCTGCCCCGTCATTCCCTGCCGCCGAAAAGCTTCTTCAGCATGGCGGCCATGGGGCCGGTCTGCGGAAGCCTCGATGCCGGCGCCTGCGGCCGCGCCTGCCTTATGTGGCTTGGTCGCCTCTCGACCGGTTCATCGGGCTGCGGCCGGTCGCCTGCCCGGCCGGGAACGGCCAGCGCAAGCCTGTTCATGAAACCGCTTTCGTCACCCCTGACCAGCATTTCGGCATTTTCGGCAATGGCTTCGAGCAGCGGGTCCAGCCACTCCCTGTCGGCCTTGGCGAAATCGCCGAGCACATGCGGGGTGACCAGTTCCTTGACGCCGGGATGGCCAATGCCGATCCGGACCCGGCGATAGCCGCTGCCGACATGGCCGTCGATGGATCGGATGCCGTTGTGGCCGCCGGCGCCGCCCCCGGTCTTGACGCGTACCTTGCCCGGCGCAAGGTCCAACTCGTCGTAGAATACGGTGAGCGCGGGTGCATCGAGCTTGAAGAAGCGCAGCGCATCGCCGACCGACTGGCCCGACAGGTTCATGAAGGTCTGCGGCTTGATCAGCATGACCTTCTCGCCGCCGATGCGGCCCTCTGCGAAAAGAGCCTGGAATTTCTTCGACCACGGAGACAGGGAATGGCGGCGGTGGATAGCATCCGCCGCCATGAACCCGACATTGTGCCGGTATCCGGCGTATTTCGCACCCGGATTGCCGAGACCTGCGAAAAGCAGCATCCTGTGCCCTCCGGGCCCGAGGAATTACTCCGCTTCGTCCTCTGCTTCCGGCTCGGGCGCCTCGACTTCTTCCGGCGTCTCGGCCGCTTCCGGCTTCATTGCCGAGGAGCCGGCTACCGTGGCGATCGTGAAGTCGCGATCGGAGATGACCGGCCGGGCGCCGGCCGGCAGCGTCACCGCCGAAATGTGGATCGAGTCCCCGATGTCGGTGCCGGCGAGGTCGACGGTGATGGCGTCCGGGATGGCGTCGGCCGGGCAGTGAAGCTCGACCTCGTGCCGGACGATGTTCAGCACGCCGCCGCGCTTGATGCCGGGCGACTTTTCCTCGTTGATGAAATGCACCGGCACGGCGACGTTCACCACGGTATCCTTGCCGACGCGCAGGAAATCTACGTGCATGGGGAAGTCGCGGACCGGGTCGAGCTGAAAGTCTTTCGGCAGGACCTGGATCCTGTTCCCGTCGACGTCGATCGTGGCGACCGTCGTCAGGAAGCCGCCGCCGTGGATCTTGTAGTAGACGTCCTTGTAGGACAAGGCGATGGCCAGGGGAGGCTGCTTGTCGCCATAGATGACTGCAGGCACTTTGCCGTTGCGGCGAACTGCACGGGCGGACCCCTTACCGACCTGTTCGCGCGCCTCGGCCTTGAGCTCGTACGTATCGTGGCTCATGGCATTTCCTTTCGCTTTCATACTGGAGCGTCCGCGGGACCGGCGCTTGCCCTCCCGAAAACGTCGAAAGCCGCCGGATTGGCGGCTCTCCGCCGCGTTGCCTCCAAGGGTGTCTACGCGGGTGGCGGGTCTATAACGGAAGGCAGGGGGGATGACAAGACGGAGCCCAAGTGGTGCAACGTCGAACGGAACGACGGCGTCTTGATCGTCACAGCCACGTTCTTATCAGGCGATTGCGACTCCGGACGTGCCTGCCGAAAGGCCCGGCGTTTTCGCGCCTGGACATCGATTTGACCTCGTGCCGCTTCGTTCTTCAGGCCCGGCACGCTAAGCTTTCGCGGGCGGAGCCGTGATGATTACTATCGAAACCTTCGTGCGTTTTCTCGACCTGGGGGGCACCTTCGTTTTCGCGTTGAGCGGTGCGGTTGCCGCGGTCAATCGCCGTCTCGACGTTTTCGGCATCCTCGTCCTGGCCTTCGTGACCGGAAACGTCGGCGGCATCACCCGCGATCTGCTGATCGGCGCGGTCCCCCCGGCGGCCCTTACGGACAGTCTGTATCTCCTGGTCTCCGTGGTCGCCGGCCTCGTCACCTTCTCCTGGTATGCCGGGGTCGACAGGCTGCGCACCCCCGTGCTGCTGTTCGATGCGGCGGGACTGTCGTTCTTCGCGATCGCCGGCGCGCAAAAGGCCGTCGAATTCGGGTTGAGCCCTGTTTCGGCAGCTCTCCTGGGAATGTTGACCGGCATCGGCGGCGGCATGCTGCGCGACGTTCTCATCGCGGAGATCCCGCAGGTGCTGCGTTCCGATCTGTACGCCGTCGCAGCGCTTGCCGGCGCATCCACCGTCGTCATCGGCAATATGGCCGGTCTTCCCTACGGCGTCTCAGCCGTGGCCGGAGGCGTTCTGTGCTTCGGCCTCCGCTTCATGGCGATCAGGCACCGCTGGCACCTGCCGACCGCACATCTGTCGGCGAATGCCCGCGCGGAGGCAGACCCGTCGAACGATGAGAAACCCCACTGAGCTCAGTCGGCGGTCGCCGGTTCCCGTTTGGCAACGATGCCCGCGGCCGTCGAGGTCGCACGTTTCGTTCCATTGTGCCTAATCGAACAGGCTCGACACCGACTCCTCGCTCGCCGTGCGCGAGATGGCCTCGCCGATCAGGTCGGCGATCGACACCACCCTGATGTTATGCGCGGCCTCCACTGCGGACGTCGGCTGGATGGAATCAGTGATGACCAGCTCCTGAAGCCGCGAACCGGCGATGCGTGCGGCAGCGCCGCCCGAGAGCACGCCATGCGTGATGTAGGCGGTGACGTTCGTCGCGCCCTGCGCGAGCAGCGCGTCCGCTGCGTTGCAGAGCGTGCCGCCCGAATCGACGATGTCGTCGATCAGCAGGCAGTCCTTGCCGCGGATGTCGCCGATGATGTTCATCACCTCCGACTCGCCGGGCCGCTCGCGGCGCTTGTCGACGATGGCGAGTTGCGCGTCGAGGCGCTTGGCGAGCGCCCGGGCGCGAACCACGCCGCCGACATCGGGCGACACCACCATGACGTTGGCAAGCTGCTTGAACTTGGCCTTGACGTCGCGCGCCATCACCGGAACCGAAAACAGGTTGTCGGTCGGAATGTCGAAGAAACCCTGGATCTGTCCGGCATGCAGGTCGAGGGTCAGCACGCGGTTGGCGCCGGCCCGGGTGATCATGTTGGAGACCAGCTTGGCCGAAATGGGCGTGCGTCCGGAAGCCCGGCGGTCCTGTCGGGCGTACCCGAAGTAGGGGATCACGGCCGTGATGCGGCGCGCCGACGACCGCATGAACGCATCGATCATGATCAGCAGCTCCATCAGATGATCGTTCGTCGGATAGGAGGTCGACTGCAGCACGAACACGTCCTGCCCGCGGACGTTCTCCTGGATTTCGACGAAGATCTCCTGATCCGCGAAGCGCCTGACGCTGGCTTTTCCGACCGGGATGTTGAGGTAGCGCGCGACCGCCTCGGCCAGGGCTCGGTTGGAGTTACCGGCAAAGAGTTTCATGCAGCCTTCCTGGCGAGGACCCGGCGAGGAGCCATCCGATTGAACGGGCTTTTAGCGCCCTTCGCTCCCATTGCAAGCGGCAGCCCGCCTTCCATCCGAAGAATCGGTGCATACACCTGCCTTCCGGATTCGCGCACCGGTCAGCTTGCGCTTCCTGCGAGCCAGGCGGCGAGCTGGTCGATCGTATCGTCGGCAATCGCCTGCATGGTCGCCGGGGACGCCGCACTCCAGTCACCGGCGCCGCCCGCAGCCTCCTGTCGCCCGTCGATCCGGTGCAGGCGGTTGCCGGCCGGATCATAGATATCCCAGACATAGATGATCGTCGTGTCCCTGCCTTCGGAAATTGCCGAGAAATAGCCCTTCAGCACATGCGTGGTGCTCGGATCGGCGTTGCCCGCGACGGCGATTCGGCGTGATCTGGCGCGCGCCGCGAGGCGTTCGGTCAGAGGTGTCGCAGCGGCGACGCTGGCGCCGACGATCGGGTCGATATGCAGGCGAACGCCGGACGGCACGAGCGCAGCCTCGACCGCCGGTGCCCCGGTCAGGCCGGCATCCCCCTCTGCCGCGAGCGCACCTGCGGCCGGAGGAGCCGCGGCAATCGCCGACGGATTGAGAACGTCCTGCGTACTGGAGCAGCCGGCAATGGCGATGGCTGCCGACAGAAAGCCAACCAGGAACGGCAGATGTCTCATCCCGGCGCCCTCCCTGTCGTCTGCCCGCGAGTTTCGGAATATGCAGTCACTGCACGATCAAGTCGAGATCATGCCGCGACAGCGGCCGCGGCTGCGAATCGGTGGTGAGGTAGGTGCGTCCGAGCGTCATTGCCGTCTCGGTTTCCGAGTCCATGATGATCATGTGCGCAAACAGCGTCATGTTGGGGGCGATCGGTTCCGGATTGCCCTGATAGAACATCGGCATGTCCATCCAGGACGGCGTGAAGCGCGCACCGAGCGAATAACCGCAGGCGTTGAGGCGGTGCTTGCTCAGTCCGTGCGCTTCCATGGTCTTGGCGTGGGCATCGAAGACATCGCCGAACGTGTTTCCGGGGACCATCGCCTTCTCGACGGCCAGGAGCGCGGCGCGGGCGGCTTCGAACAGCTCCTGATGCCGCTTCGAGACCCTGCCGGTCAGCACGGTTCGCATCATCGCGGCGTGGTAATGATGGAAGACGCCCGCCCATTCCAGCGTCAGCTGATCGTTCTTGGCGAGCTTGCGGCGGCCCGCCTTGTAGCGGCAAAGCAGCGCGTCGGCTCCCGAGCCGATGATGAATTCATTCGCCGGATAGTCGCCGCCGCCGGCGAAAACCGCCCCTTGCAGGGCGGCAAGGATGGCGGCTTCGTCGCCGCCCTGCCTGATCAGCGGCAGCGCGCTGTCGAGCGCGTCGTCGGCAAGCGCGGCAGCCTTCTCGGCCTTCCTGATCTCGGCTGGGCTCTTGAACAGCCGGAGACGGTCGACGATGCCGGAGGCGTCGGCGATCTGACCGAACGTGCGCAATTGCTCGTCAAGCCGGCGGCCGTTGAACGCGGTGAGGCCGTGCGTGTCGTATTCCACGCCGATACGGGCGCCGAGCAGATCGAGGTCGTTGAGCAGGTTGCGGAGATCGACGGCGGGGTTCGCGCCCTCCCGGTCCGTCCACAGCACGATGTTCTCGATGATGGAAGTGTGGCGGGCCTGTCTGAGATCGGCGGAACGCGTGAGCAGCGTCATCGAGCCATCCGACTTGACCACCAGCGACTGGAAGAAGCAGAAGCCGAACGTGTCGTAGCCGGTCAGCCAGTACATGCTTTCCTGGGCGAACAAAAGAACGGCGTCGAGCTTCCGCTCCGCCATTTCGATCATCAGCCGGTCGCGACGGGCATCGAACTCGGTGCGTTCAAAGTGCAGCGCCATAGGGTCAATCCTCCAGAACGATCGCTGAAATCTGCCGCCCGTAGTCGGCCTCGGACCGGTGGGTGGTCCGGCGATAGGAATAGAAAAGCCGTTCTTCCGCGTAGGTGCAGCGATCCAGGAACGAAGCGGCCACCCCCGCCGCCGCGAGGCGGTCGACGGTGTAGCGATTGAGGTCGAAGAGCGCGTGCCCCGGAGTTCCGGAGGCCACGAAGTAGCGCGAATTGCAGGCGTCCGCGGCAACAAAGCGGTCCACGAATTCCGGCCCCACTTCGTAATTTCTCGCGCTGATCGAGGGACCGAGCACCGCGACGATTGCGCCCCGCGAGGCGCCGAGACGCTCCATCGCCGCCACCGTGTTTTCGAGGACGCCGCCGAGGGCGCCTTTCCAGCCGGCATGCGCGGCGCCGACGATCCGGGCATGCGGATCGGCAAACAGCACGGGACCGCAATCGGCCGTAGACGCCCCGACGGCGATTCCCGGACGGTCGGTGACGAGGGCGTCGGCTTTCGGGCGCTCGCCCGGGAAGGGCTCGCGCACGACGATTCGGCTGCAACGCCCATCGATGCCGCCACGCGGCGGCGGTTCTCGCTGACCAGCGACTGGTCGTCGGCCGAGCCGGTGCCGATGTTCAGGCTGCCATAGATGCCCCGCGAAACGCCGCCGAGGCGGGTGAAATAGCCATGACGGATGCCGGCGGCAGCGTCGAGCAGAGGCGAGCGCAGCGGCTCCGGCTTGCTGGGGTCGAGCATCGCCGCCTTGTTGTCTTGCGGCGCGCTTTCGTCAAGGCCAAGTTTTCGGCTCATCCCCGACCTCGTTTTTTGGAGCGGCGATGGCCGGCGAAGGGCGGAACCTCGACATCGGCGGGCAGGACCGCCAACACCTTGAACAGCGTGCCCATCCCGTCCTCGCCGGCGAGGCGCTCCACCGCAGCCGCTATCCTGCCCCGCTCCGCCTCGTTCGCTCTTGCGCCGAGCCGGCCGGCGCGCTCCGCGAGACCCATGGCCAGCAGGAACCCGCCCTGGGTCATGACATCCGTCAGGAGGCCGCGGGATCGCGCGGCAGCGGCCAGCGCCGCGAAGTCCACATGTGCGGTGAGATCCGCCTCGCCAGGGTTTTCCAGGACAGGTTCGGGCCGGTGCCTGCGAACCGCCTGCAGAGTGTCGCCGAGACCGGGCTCGACATGGCCATAGTCCAGGAACAGGCCGGCACCGCCACCGGATGCAATGCGTCCGGCGATTGCCGACATCAAGGCGGCGCGGGCGGGAGCGAGCTCCGCGATGGCGCCTGGTGCGGCGCCTGCGGCGGCGGCCGGCAGGAGGGCAGGGTCGACGAACCCGGCGCCGGCCGCGAAACGGAGCCCGCCGTGGTCGTCAACGCCGACCAGCCGCTCCCGCCATGCGTCTCCGATGCGCACGAACTGCCGGATCGGCACGGCGTCGAACAGTTCGTTGCCGACGATCAGCAGCGGCGCCTGCGGCGGCAGTGTTTCGATGTCCTCATGCCAGGTGATTGCGTCGGACATGCCGGCCAGCGCCGCCTGCTGCAGCCCGGCGAGTCGAGGGCTGGTCTCGACGATGGCGAGGTCCGCCCGGGCGGCAAGATCCGGATCGAGCCTGGACAAAGTCCGCAGCATGTCCTTCATCAGCGTGCCGCGCCCGGCACCGATCTCGGCGATCACCACAGGCAGCGGCCGGCCGAGCGCCTCCCAGGCCGTGAACAGCCAGACGGCGACCAGTTCGCCGAACATCTGGCTGATCTCCGGTGCGGTAATGAAATCGCCGTCCCGGCCGAACGGCTCGCGGGTCGTGTAGTAACCGTCGGCCGGATCATAAAGGCAAAGCGCCATGTACTGGCTGACCGGAATGGGCCCGGCCGCTGCCACCAGTACCTTAATCCGCTCCTTCAGCCGGCTCATGCCGGGGAGGCACGCGCGCTGGCCCGCGACATCGCCCAGATGCCGGCCAGCACCATCGGCAGGGACAGCACCATGCCCATCGTCAGCCAGCCGCCCCAGAGATGGCCGAGCTGAGGATCGGGCTCGCGAAAGAATTCGACGACGATGCGACACAGCCCATAACCGGCCACGAAGGCGCCGGCCACGAACCCCGGCTGCCTCAGCTTCAGCCGCGAGTGGGAGAGAACGCGCAGCACCAGGAACAGGACGATGCCTTCCAGCGCGGCTTCATAGAGCTGGCTGGGATGGCGCGGGAGCGGTCCGCCGTTTGGAAATTCGACTCCCCAGGGTACGTCGGTCGGCCGGCCCCAAAGCTCCGAATTGATGAAGTTGGCGACCCGCACCAGTCCGAGGCCGACCGGCGCCCCGGCGGCGATCACGTCGAACATCGACCACACACCGATGCCGCGGGAGCGGGCAAAGAGGATCATCGCGAGCGTCGTGCCGATGAGGCCGCCGTGGAAGGACATCCCGCCCTGCCAGACCGCCAGCACGTCGAGCGGATTGGCCAGGTAGCGGGCGAGGTCATAGAAGAGCACGTAGCCAAGCCGTCCCCCAAGCACCACGCCGACGGCTGCCCAGACCAGGAAATCGTCGATGTCCTCGGGCTTCATCGGCAGCCCGGA
>JAJFMR010000419.1 GCA_020696915.1 Rhizobiaceae bacterium
CGGAACGCGCGCAAGGACAAGCGAGGCGCCACGAGCAGTACCAGGCCGAAGAAGACGGTGACCGCCGCCGCCGTCCAGGCCAGCCACTCGCCTTGCGTCGTCGGCCACGGGAATGCCATATCCATGATCTTCTCTCCTTTGGCACCGGTAGAGCACCGAAGCCGAAAGTGGAACGCCGTTCCGGCGAACCCGATGCCAAGTCCCCCGTTTCCAAAGCTTCACAGGAAGCTTTGCGGGTCGATGTCGACGCTTATCTTGACCGTGCCGCGGGTCTTCGGGCCGCCGGAGAGCATCGTGCGCACGAAGCCCTGCATGTCGGACTTCCTGCCGCCATGCACGAGAAGCCGGAAGCGGTAGCGTCCGGCGATCAGGGCGAGCGGCGCCTCCGCCGGCCCCAGCACCTCGATGTCCGAGGCGGCGGGAGCCGCACGCCGCAGACCGCGTGCATGACTTTCCGCCTCGGCTCGCGTGCCGGCGCTCACCACGATGCCGGCCAGCCTGCCGAAGGGCGGCATGGCGGCGCGCCGCCGCTCCGCGATCTCTCTCTCGTAGAACGAGTCGGCATCCCCGGACACCAGAGCCCGAATCACCGGATGGTCCGGCTGAAAGGTCTGCAGAATGCCGCTGCTTCGTCTCCCGGTCCGTCCGGCGCGGCCGGTAACCTGCGACAGCAGCTGGAATGTGCGTTCCGAGGCGCGCAGGTCACCATTGGCAAGGCCGAGATCGGCGTCGACGATGCCGACCAGCGTCATGTCGGGGAAATGGTGTCCCTTGGCCACCAGTTGCGTGCCGATCACCAGATCGGCTTCGCCGCGGGCGATCGCCTCGAGCTCGAGCCGCAGGCGGCGCACGCCGCCCGGCATGTCGGACGACAGCACGATCGTCCGGGCTTCCGGAAAGTGGTGGACGGCCTCCTCGGCGATCCTCTCGACCCCCGGCCCGCAAGCCACCAGGTGATCGAGCGTGCCGCATTGCGGGCAGGCTTCCGGCCGTCTTTCGTGATGGCCGCAGTGGTGGCAGACGAGCTGGCCCCGGAAACGGTGCTCGACGAGCCAGCCCGAGCAGTCGGGGCACTGGAAACGGTGACCGCAGGCGCGGCACAGGGTGAGAGGGGCATAGCCGCGGCGGTTGAGAAACAGCAGCGCCTGCTCGCCGCGGGCAATCGTCTCGCGGACCAGGCCGACCAGCACGGGCGACAGGAACTGTCCGCGGGCGGGGGGAGCACGCCGCAGATCGACGGCCCTGATGACCGGCATCGCGGCTTCGGCATAGCGGGCCGGCAGCACCGCGCGATCGTAGCGCCCCTGCAGCGCATTGACCCGGCTTTCGACGGACGGCGTCGCCGAGGCCAGGACGACCGGGAAACGGCCGATGCGGCCGCGCACCACCGCCATGTCGCGGGCATGATAGCAGACGCGGTCCTCCTGCTTGTACGCCGGGTCGTGCTCCTCGTCGACGACGATCAGCCCGAGTTCCCGGAACGGCAGGAACAGCGCCGACCGGGCGCCTGCCACGACGCGCACGCCGCCCTCGGCCACCTGTCTCCACACCCGTTCCCGCATAAGGGGCGGCACGTCCGAATGCCACTCCGCGGGCTTGCTGCCGAAGCGTTCCTGGAATCTCTCCAAAAATGCCTGGGTGAGGGCGATTTCCGGCAGCAGGATCAGCGCCTGCCGGCCCTTTTCGAGGACCGCCGCCACCGCCTCGAAATAGACCTCGGTCTTGCCCGAGCCGGTGACGCCGTCGACGAGCATCACGCTAGCTTCGTCTTTGGCGGCCGCCCGGCGCAGCATGTCGGCTGCCTCGCTCTGATCAGTCGACAGGCCGGGCGTCCGGAAGGCCGGATCGGGTGCGGCAACGACCGGCCGCGGCGGCATCATCACAGTGTCGAAGACGCCCTGCGCCTTGAGCCCGTCGATGACCGTGGATGACACGCCTGCGGCATGCGCCAGGCCGGAACGCGTCCACGCGAGACCGTCGGCCGCAACGGCCAGCACGCGGCGTCTGGCGTCGGTCATCCGGCTGGCCGCCGCGCCGGATCGCTGCAGACCTTCCGTCCAGGGTTCGGGATCGAACGCCTCCGGCGCGCGCAGCAGCATCCGCGCCACCATGCCGGGAGGCGACAAGGTGTAGGCGGCGATCCACTCGATGAAGCGCCTTGTGTCGGCGTCGACCGGCGGGCAGTCGAAAACCAGGGAGATCGGCCGCAGCTTCAGCGGATCGACCTCTTCGGCCGCATCGTCCCAGACGATGCCGGCGACCTCGCGCGGCCCGAGCGGCACGCGCACGATGGCGCCCGGAGAGATTTTCATGCCCTCCGGCACCCTGTAGGTATACGGGCGGTCGGCCGGCACCGGCACCATGACCGGCACGGCGCTCCGTTTTCGCGAATCGTCCTGCATCGGGCGTGACCTTGCCCGGACTTTGTCCTAGATCAAAGGCTGGACAGGCCGTCATTCGGAGGCGACTTGCAGGAGGCAATGCGATGAAATTCTTCGTCGACACCGCGGACGTCGCCGAAATCCGCGAACTGAACGAGCTTGGCCTGCTCGACGGCGTCACCACCAACCCGTCGCTGATTCTCAAGTCTGGACGCCGGATTGCCGAGGTCACCAGGGAGATATGCGACATCGTCGCCGGCCCGGTTTCGGCTGAGGTTGCGGCAACGGACTATTCCGGGATGATGAAGGAAGCGAGGACGCTGGCGATGATCGCCGACAACATCTGCATCAAGGTGCCGCTGACGCTGGATGGGCTGAAAGCCTGCCGCGCGATCAGGGCGGAGGGCCGCATGGTCAACGTGACGCTGTGCTTTTCGGCCAACCAGGCGCTGCTCGCCGCAAAAGCGGGGGCGAGCTTCATCTCGCCCTTCATCGGACGTATCGACGACGCAGGGTCGGACGGCATCGAGCTGATTTCGGAGATCCGGACGATCTACGACAATTACGATTTCAAGACGGAAATCCTGGCGGCTTCGATCCGCACCGTAAACCACGTCAAGCAGGCGGCGCTGATCGGCGCCGACGTCGCCACCGTGCCGCCGGCGACGCTGAAGGCGCTGGTCAGACACCCGCTGACCGACAAGGGCCTGGAGCAGTTCCTGGCCGATTGGGCGAAGAGCGGCCAGACGATCGGCTGAGCGGGCGCGCTTCTGCAGCGGGCTCCAGCCACGCGCTCCAATGCAGCGGGATTAGCCGGGCGTCGACAGCTTCATCAGCACGAGGCCGGAGAC
>JAJFMR010000420.1 GCA_020696915.1 Rhizobiaceae bacterium
GAACCGCCCGATAACCGACCGCGAGCAACAGGAACCAGACCGGTGCTACGTACAGCGCCACGCGGGTGCTGGGATCGATGGCGAGGAATAGCGCGATCAGAACCAGGAAGCCGAGGACGAACCAGTTGGCATAGGGCGCCCCCGGCATGCGGAAACTGCTCGCCTTGACCTGCCCGGCGGCAACCGACTGGCGGAACCTCAGGTGAGCGTAGACGATCATGCCCCAGGTCCACAGCGAACCAACCAGGGCCACGCTGGTCACCCAGACAAAAACCTGTTCCGGCACGAAGTAGTTCAACCCGACGCCGACCAGCATCAAGGCCGCCGAGGCGGTGATGCCGACGGACGGGACATGGCGCGCGTTGACCGTGCCGAAGGCGCGCGGTGCCTGCCCGAACTGCGCCAGGGTGTAGAGCATCCGCCCGGTGCTGAAGATGCCGCTGTTGCACGACGAGGCGGCGGCGGTGATGACGACGAAGTTGATGATGCCGGCGGCCCCGGGAATGCCGATCTTCTCGAACACCAGGACGAACGGGCTGACCCCCGGCGTGAACTGGGTCCAGGGCACCACTGACATGATGATGATCAGCGCACCAATGTAGAAGATCAGGATGCGGTAGACGACGCTGTTGATCGCGTGCGGCAGCGTCTTCTCTGGATTGGCAGCTTCACCAGCAGTAACGCCGACCAGTTCGACGCCCTGATAGGCGAACATCACGATCTGCAGCGTCAGCACCACGCCGAGCACGCCGGTCGGGAAGAACCCCCCGCTGCCCCAGAGATTGGCGAAGCTCGCCGTCTGGCCGGCCTCGCCGATCCCGAACAGGATGACGACCAGACCGATGACCATCATCGCGATGATCGTCACAACCTTGATGATGGCGAACCAGAACTCGACCTCGCCGAAGACATGCACCGCGATCAGGTTCGACAGGTAGAGCAGGCCCAGCGCGGCCAGGGCCGGTATCCATTGCGGAAGGTCGGGAAACCAGAAATGGAAATAAACGCCGACCGCGGTGATTTCCGCCATGCCCGTGACGATCCACATGAACCAGTACGACCAGCCGGTGAAGAAGCCGGCCCAGGGTCCGACGAATTCCTCGGCATAGGTGGCGAACGAACCGGCGACCGGCCGGTACATCAGCAACTCACCCAGCGCCCGCATGATGAAGAAGATCGCCAGTCCCCCCAGGGCATACGCCAGCACCAGGCCCGGCCCGGCCCGCGATATGGCGGTGGCCGAACCGAGGAACAGCCCGACGCCGATCGCTCCGCCGATGGCGATCATCTGGACATGCCGGTCCTTCAGACCACGGACGAGGTCATGCTGCTCGTGTTCCATTTCCTCGTCGAGCAGCCGTTTAACGTCAATGATTTGGGCCATGATTCCTCCCTCTTGTTCGCAGACGTTCCACGGTTTTGAAGGCAATTCAGGACACTTGGCATCGACTGGCCGGGGTGGGATCGATCCGGCTGACGAAAAAGACCGGGGTCACGACGGATGGTAGACGCGTCCGGGCCGGCTTCGGTAGGTCGGCAGGGAAAACCCGGTGACGATGCCAATAGCCCGAGCGCCGAATCCCACTCCAAACCCCACGACCTGTGCGATCCAGCCGGCTTCCGCCGTCTCGAGGGCGACATAGGTGATCGCGCCGGCCGCCGCCGCCGTCGCGTAGATTTCCCGCCGCAGGATCAGCGGAACCTCGGCGCACAGCACGTCGCGCAGGATGCCCCCGAAGGTCGCCGTCATCACGCCCATCAGAACGGCGACCAGGGCCGGCGCCCCCGCCGACAGCGAGATCTCAGCGCCGCCGACGCAGAACACCGCGAGTCCGACGGCGTCGGCCCATAACAGGGCCCGGAAACGCGATTCGATGTGATGGGCGGTGAAGAATAAGGCCGCCGCGACCGCGAAGCACAGCACGATGGTGGAGGGATCGTTGACCCAGGAGACCGCTCCGCGGTCGAGCAGGAGGTCGCGGAGCGTGCCGCCGCCAATCCCTGTGACGGTCGCGATCAGGCAGAAGCCGACAAGGTCCATCTGCTTGCGTGACGCAGTCAGCGCACCGCTGGCGGCAAAGACGCCGACGCCGCAGAGATCGAGCCAATGGATGAAGCTCTCCACCGAACGCCTCCTCGCAGGACATCCATCAAAAAAGCCGGGTGTCAGGGCAGCCGGGCGATGATCTCGATTTCGACCCGCGCGTCGCGCGGCAGCCGTGCCACCTCGACCGTCGACCGCGCCGGCTTGTGGCCGGCGAAGCGGCGCTCGTAGACCGCGTTCAGCCGGGCGAAGTCGTTCAGGTCCTGGACAAACACGGTGGCCTTGACGACCTGCGACAGCGACCCGCCGGCGGCTTTCAGGATCGCTTCGATGTTGTTGAAGACCTGCTCGGTCTGTGCCTCGATGTCGCCCTCCACCATGTCGCCCGCCGGCGTCATGGGCAACTGACCGGAGGCGTAGAGCCAGCCGTCGACTTGGACAGCCTGGGAATAGGGGCCGATGGCCCTGGGGGCATCGTCGGTTTGAACGGTGTTCATGCGTGCGCTCCCTTCAGTTTGGCCGCCTGTCTGGTCGGCCGCGTGCCGTAACGGTCGAGGGTCATCCCCTCCAGGTCGATCTCCGCCCGTCGCCCGGAAATGACATCGGCGATCACCCGGCCCGACCCCGCAGCCATGGTCCAGCCCAGCGTGCCGTGCCCGGTGTTGAGGTACAGGTTGGGGTAGGGCGTGCCGCCGAGGATCGGCGGGCCGTCCGGCGTCATCGGCCGCAGCCCGGTCCAGAATTCGGCGCGCTCCGGATCGCCGCCCTTACCGAACAGATCGCCGACAACGAAGGACAGAGTCCGGCGGCGGGCTTCGCGTAAGGCAAGGTTGTACCCCGCCAGCTCCGCCATGCCGCCGACCCGGATACGGTCGCCCAGCCGGGTGATCGCGACCTTGTAGGTCTCGTCCATGACCGTGGACTCCGGAGCCCCGGCGGGATCCGTGATCGGCACGGTGATCGAATAGCCCTTGACCGGGTAGACCGGTAATCGCAGGCCCAAGGGCTTGACCAGCACCGGCGAATAGCTGCCGAGCGCCACGATGTAGGCGTCGGCCTTCAACTCACCCGTGCCGGTCATCACGCCGGTGACACGGCCACCATCGGCGACGATCCGCTGGATTGTCGTGTTGTAGCGGAACCGGGCGCCCAATCCCTCGGCCATGGCCGCCAATGCCT
>JAJFMR010000421.1 GCA_020696915.1 Rhizobiaceae bacterium
CGAGACAGCCGCCATTACGCCGAAGTCCTGAAGCTCGACATGCCGGAGTGGCGCGAGACCCTCAACGTAGCCGTCGCCCGCCTCGACGCCGGGCATATGCCGCTGGTCGACGACTTCAGGATGACGCCGGGCGTTCCGCACGCCGAAAGCGACGCCGCCTACCACTCGCTCGTCTCCGGACTGCCCGCCGGGCTGACCTTCCTTGCGCTGCATCCGAATGCACCCGGCGACATCGAGGCGATCGTGCCGCCGAGGGCGCATTTCCGGACCGACGAATACCGGCTGCTGCGCAGCGGCGCGGTCTCCGAAGCCGTCGCCGCCGGCGGCATCCAGGCGATCGGCATGCGCGCCTTGCGCGATCTCTGGCGGCGCCAGCTGCACGTGGCGCCGTGACGATGACAGTCGTCCTTTTGGCCGGCATCGCCGTCGTCGACTTCGTCTTTTCCGTGGATGCGATGCCACGGCGCGCCGAAAAGCACCGCGCGCGCGATGCGGCAATCGTCGGCGGCGGGTGTGCGGCAAACGCCGCCGTGACCGTCGCGCGGCTCGGCGGCACGGCGCGGCTCGCGGCGCGCGTCGGCGCCGACCCGATCGGCGACATGATCATCTCCGGTCTGCTCGACGAAACCGTGGACTGCTCGCTGGTGAAACGGTTCGAGGGCAAACGCTCGTCCTTCTCCTCGGTGTTCGTCGACAGGCAGGGGGAGCGGCAGATCGTCAACTTTCGCGACGAGACGCTGAGCTTCGAGGCCGACTGGCTGGAACAGGCGATGCCGGAATCGTTCGACGCCGCTCTGGCCGACGTCCGATGGCCGAAAGGCGGTGCGGCGGCGCTGAGAGCCGCAAGGCTTCTGTCACGTCCCGGCGTGCTCGATGCCGAGCCGCCCATTGCGGAAGCGGCCGAAGCGCTAATGCTGGCCTCTCACATCGCATTCTCGGCACAGGGCCTGCGCGATCATAGCGGACTGGACGACCTGGAGGCCGCCCTGCGCCTGGCGCAGACGCGGACCGACGCCTGGATCTGCTGCACGGACGGCGCCGACGGCGTCACTTTCCTCGAGGACGGGGCCCTGCGGCGCGTTCCCGCCTTTGCTGTCGAGGCCGTCGACACGCTCGGCGCCGGAGACGTCTGGCACGGCGCTTTTGCGCTGGCGCTTGGCGAAGGGCGCTCCGAATACGAGGCCGCCGTCTTCGCCAACGCCGTCGCGGCGATGAAATGCACCAGATTCGGCGGACGCGCCGGCATCCCGACACGGGCGGAAACCGACGAGTTCATGAGGCAGAGACGATGATCCAGCTTTCGCCCGGAAAATTGTGGGGCATGCGGCGCATGGCCGACCCGGACGGCCGCTTCAAGATGACCGCGGTGGATCAGCGTCCGCCGATCAAGGACCCGATCGCCAGGCACTACGCCGTCGCCGAAGCACCCTATGCAGATGTCGCAAAGTTCAAGGCGCTGCTGATCGAGATGCTGCAGCCTGACAGTTCGGCGATGCTGCTCGATCCGCATTATGCCATCCCGCGCGGCATCGATATCATGTCGCCGCAGAAAGGGTTGATCGTCACGCTGGAGGATTCCCGGTTTCGCGAGACCGAGGGCGGCAGGCTGTCCTCGCAGATCGACGACTGGTCGGTCGCCAAGATCAAGCGGCTGGGGGGAGATGCGGTGAAGGTGCTTGCCTGGTACCGCCCCGACGCCGACGAAGGGACGAACCGGCATCAGAAGGATTTCGTCATGCAGATCGGCGACGCCTGCCGCCGCTTCGACCTGCCTTTCCTGCTGGAGCTGCTGATCTATCCGCTGGCGAGTGACGGTGACCGCACGACGGACTACGTCGAAATGCGCGGCAAGAAGTCGGACGACGTGCTGAAATCGGTCGAAGAATTCGCCAGGCCCGGCTACGGCGTCGACCTGTTCAAGCTGGAAAGCCCACTCAACGCCAGGTTCGTGCCGGGCGTCGGCGGCGAGGATTGGGAAGCGGTGCAGGAACTCTTCGACGAGATGGGACGACTGGCCGGGCGGCCCTGGGTGATGCTGTCGGCGGGTGCGGGCAAGAACGAGTTCCGCAACATTCTCACCCATGCCTATCGCGCGGGGGCATCGGGCTATCTCGCCGGGCGTGCGATCTGGCTCGACGCCTTTGCGCATTTTCCGGACTGGGAGCGTATGCGGGCGGAACTTGCCGGCGGTGCGGCCGCCTATATGCGCGACATCAATGCGCTGACCGATGCCGAGGCGACACCCTGGACAAGCCATGAATGCTTCGGCCGAAGCGGCGCGTCTTTCCAGCCGCGCGACGAGTCGTTCCGGCATTCCTATGACGGGTTGTAAGCGGGCGAACATGGAGGAGGACGCATGAAAGACGGCCGGACGGTCGGCATCCTGCCGCTGGGGCGGACCACCTTCGACGTGCCCTTCGCCGAGGAGAAGCTGCGGCTGGCGCTGCTGGCGCTCGAGGGAAGCGGCTACCGGCTGGCCGGTGCCCGCGGCCTGCTGTTCGACGCCAAGGCGGCGCGCGCCGCAATAGCGGAGCTGCAGGCGGCCGGCATCGACCAGGTGCTGGTCCTGCAGGCGACGTTTACGGACGCCTCGATGATCGTCGAGATCTCCCGGGCCTTTCCCCAGCCATTGTCCATCTGGGCGTTTCCGGAGCCGCGCACCGGCGGCCGGCTGCGGCTCAATGCCTTCTGCGGCCTTAACCTCGCCGCGCACGCGCTGGGGCTGGGCCACCGGACGTTCGGCTATCTCTACGCCGATCCGGCCTCGACCGGCATCGCAGCCGAGATCGGGGATCTGCTTGGCGGCAAGCGCCTGGCCGCGCCTGTCGCGGCGCTTGCCGCAAGGTCGGGAGACCCGGCCGGCGCGAGCGCTGCGGCCGCCCTGCGCGGCGCCCGCATCGGGCGGATCGGCGCGCATCCCGAGGGCTTCGACACCTGCCGCTACGATCGGCAAAAGCTGGACGCGCTGTTCGGCATCTCGGTGGATGAACTGGAGCTGCCGTCGCTTTTCGACACCGCCAGAATGGTCGGCGCGCCCGCCGCCGGCGCACTGCGCTCCGAGGCGGCGGCGATGCTCGCCGGCCTCGACCAGGTCGACCAGGGGCAGCTCGATCGCTCGCTACGATTGAAGAGCGCACTGGAATCGATTCGCGGGAGCGGCCGCTACGACGCCTTCGCCATCCGCTGCTGGCCGGAGACCTTCACCGAATATGGCGGGGCG
>JAJFMR010000422.1 GCA_020696915.1 Rhizobiaceae bacterium
GGATAATTGTAGCGATCGGTGAGAGGCCGCTGATAGGTGACGCCCAGTGCCTGTCCGCGCGGCACGATGGTGACGCGGTGGACCGGATCGGCGCCGGGAACCACCAGTCCGAGGACGGCGTGGCCGCCTTCGTGGTAGGCGACGCGTTCCTTGTCGGCCTCGCTGAGGATGATCGGGCGCTCCGGGCCGAGCACGATCTTCTCAAGCGCGTCCAGAAAATCCTTGTGGCGGACCTCGTCCTGCTCGCGGCGCGCCGCCAGCAGTGCGGCCTCGTTCACGAGGTTCCTGATGTCGGCCCCGGAGACGCCCGGCGTCGCCTGGGCGATTTCGGCGAGGTTCACGTCGTCGGCAAGCGGCACGTTGCGGGTGTGGACCCGGAAGATGGCCTCGCGCCCCTTCTTGTCCGGCAGGTTGACGACGACGCGGCGGTCGAACCGGCCCGGCCTCAGCAGCGCCCTGTCGAGAACGTCCGGCTGGTTGGTCGCAGCGAGCACGATGACCCCCTCGCGGCTCGAAAACCCGTCCATCTCGGTCAGAATCTGGTTGAGCGTCTGCTCCTGCTCGCTGGCGCCGCCGATCGCCGCCTGACCGCGTGCCCGCCCGATCGAATCGATCTCGTCGATGAAGATGATGGCCGGCGCATGCTTGCGCGCCTCCTGGAACAGATCGCGCACCCGCGAGGCGCCGACGCCCACGATCATCTCCACGAATTCCGATCCGCTCATCGAAAAGAACGGCACACCCGCCTCGCCGGCGACGGCGCGGGCCAGCAGCGTCTTGCCGGTGCCGGGAGCGCCGACCAGCAGCACGCCCTTCGGCGCCGTGCCGCCGAGCCGCGTGTATTTCTCGGGATTCTTGAGGAAGTCGACGATCTCGACCAGTTCGTTCTCCGCCTCCTCGATGCCGGCGACGTCTTCGAAGGTGATTTTTGATTCCGCCTCCTTGTCGAAGCGCCGGGCCTTGCTCTTGCCGATCCCGCCGAGGCCGCCCAGCATCCCGCCGCCGGCTTTCGCGGCGCGGCGGAACAGCCAGACATAGATGCCAATGATCAGGAGCGCCGGGCCGAAGGCGGACAGCAGCGTCATCAGCGGGCTGGACCCGGACTGTATCGGTGTCGCCCTGATGTCGACTCCGCGCCTGATGAGTTCCGTTTCCAGGCCGGGATCGACGAACAAGGGCAGGATCGTCGTGAAATCCAGGACCTTGCGTGGTTCGGGCGCCGCATCACCGGGTCTCCCCTGCGGCGGCGTCCAGTCTATCTCCGACTTGAACCGTCCCTCGATCGATTCCCCTTGCGTATGGATCGCCTCGACATTGTCCCTGGCCAGCTCGGCCCGGAAGAGTGTGTAGGAGACGGGGGCCGGCGCGTCGGGCTCCGGAAAAAACAGGTTCACCAGGAGGTAATTGAGGAGCAGGAGGACGAAGAAGATCAGCCAGGTCTGACGCGGCGGCATCGTCCACTGGCTGCCGGCGGCATTGCCGGCCCCTCGCCCGGCCGACCTCGTCTCCTTTGTTCCGCCTGCCACGCTGTCTCTCCTGGCTCGTGATGCCTTGGTCCGAACATAGCGCGGCTCCTGCACGTCGGCCATCCGCCCCCTGTCCCACCGCTTGGCCGATTGGTACGGCGCGATTGGATGCGGTTTGCCGGGGGACCTTGACGGCGAGCCGTCCTTCCGCATTTCTTGCCCTGGACTCCAGGCCCGCATGGTTATCTTTCCTGCGAACTCGAGCTTTGGATGCGGCGGTCGACTCTCCGCGCGGACTTTGGCCGTCGCGGTGCAAATACACCTTCAATCGTTCTCGACAGTGGGATGGACATGAAAATCGATGGCAAGGACCCGCAACGGATCTGCATGATAGGCTTCGGCGAGGCGGCGCGCGCCTTCGTCAGCGGCTGGGCGCTTGCCGATCGCGTGTCGGCCTATGACATCAAGTTGCGCGATGCCTCGCAGGCAAGCGCAATGGCCGACGCCTGTCGAAGCGCCGGCGTCGACGGACATGCGGAGCCCGGCGCGGCGCTTCGCGACGCCTCACTCGTCTTCTGTCTGGTAACGGCTGACCAGGTGCTGGACGCCACCAGCGCGGCAGCGCCGCATCTCTCACCCGGCGCCTTCTGGTTCGACGGCAATTCCTGCGCCCCCGGCACCAAGCGGGCGGCAGCCCGGCTCGTTGCCGAGGCGGGCGGCAATTATGTCGATGTCGCGATCATGGCGCCGGTCCATCCGAAGCTCCATGAGACGCCGCTGCTGCTATCCGGCGAAGCCGCGGAACAAGGCTCCAGCCTGCTCGCCGAGCTCGGCATGCATCCGGAAATGACCGGCGGTGGCGTCGGCTCGGCATCGGCGATCAAGATGATCCGATCCGTCATGATCAAGGGGTTCGAGGCGTTGACCGCGGAGTGCCTGCTGGCCGCCCGCCGGGCCGGCGTCGAAGACAGGGTGATGGCCTCGCTGCAGTCCTCGGACCCCGGCTTCGACTGGCCGGCGCGGACCGCCTACAATTTAGACCGGATGATGGTTCACGGCAGCCGGCGGGCGGCCGAAATGCGGGAAGTCGCCGCGACGCTCCGCGAACTTTCGCTGCCCGACCGCATGGCGGCGGCAACCGCCACGTGGGAGGAGGAGATCGGCAGTCTGAAGCTCGAAACGGGAACGGCGAGCTTCGTCGAGCGCGCGGACCGGATTCTTGCAGCGCGGCAGGCGGCCGCGGATGACCGGCCGACGGATGCCACCCCGGCCTTATCGCCGGACGCCCCGGACCGCTCTGTCAGTTGAGCGGGCACGCCCAGCCGCTTCGATGTCATTCGTTGCCATGCGGTCTTGCGCGATCGCGGCGCCCAATCGTCATTGGCGCGGCGGCTGCCCCTCTGCTAGAGCCTTTCCGCTTTTCTCGGAATCGCGGGAATGCTCCAACTTCTTTTCTTCTCGCAGTTTCGGGCGCAAAACCGCTACGCACCTGTGCTGGATTGCTTTAATTCCGCGCAGTGCTCCAGACGAACTGCTGCCCCGACCGGCGGAGGGCGCGCACCGGGAAGCGGGAGTGCCGGCGATCGATGCTGCCGGCGCGGGGCATGGCCGCTCGGGGCCGGGTAAGCACGAACAAGGGCCGGCGCGAAAGCCGGGCGGCGAAGGGCTTGAAAATTGCTGGATCGTGCAACCCTGGACACGTTTTCGTTCCTGGCGGCTCTCGTGGCGCTCTATGCCGTGCTCGAGCTCGG
>JAJFMR010000423.1 GCA_020696915.1 Rhizobiaceae bacterium
TTGTACGGCTGGACCAGCCCCTCGTCCTTGGCTGCCGGGCCATAGGAAAGCCCAACGTCGATGACGTCCGGCGCCTGCGGGCCCTTGTTGTCCTTGTTGGCCTTGATCGCCTCGATCTCGTCGCTCGATCCGGCATCCGGATTGAGCTCGTTGACGGTGATTTCCGGATATTTCGCCTTGAATGCGGCGATGACCTCGCCGTAGCCGCACCAGTCGTGCGGCAACGCGATCGTCGTCAGCTGTCCTTCCGCCTTTGCCGCGGCGACCAGCTCGTCCATGCTCTGGGCCGATGCGAATGCCGTCGTCGCCATCAGCGACGCGGCCGTCAGGGAAAGTACCTTTCCCGTGATAGTGAACATCTTGTCTCTCCGTTGAACCGACGCCATTCGACGCCCCAGATGCGGTATCGCTGCCGAATGACAGGTCGATGACCCTTTGCCCCGCACCCCCGAGGCCGCCGAAGATTAACTACGTTTACCCGGCGGTAGCAATCGTGTGCACGTGTTTTTCCGGCTAATAGCCAGTTACTCCCTTACTCCCTCAGGCGGCCGCTCAGACCGTGCCGGCGATGGCCTGGTCGAGCAGCTGCAGCGCAGCGTCCCTGTCGAGCTTCACCGGATTGCCGGAGGCGGTCGGATCGACGATCGCCATGTCGGCGATCAGCCGCTTGCGCTGTTCGTCCATGTCGAGGCCCTTGATGAGCCCGGGCAGCGCGTGCGGCACGTTGAGCCGGTGCCGAAGATCGAGCACGGACCGGGCAAAGCCGTCGAAGCCGCCGCCGATGCCGCAATAGGCAGCAAGCCGCGCGACGCGCTCCTCGATAGCCGCCCGGTTGAAGGCAAGCACATAGGGCATGAACACCGCATTGGTCATGCCGTGATGGGTATCGTAGAGCGCGCCGATCGGATGCGACAGCGAATGGATGGCGCCCAGCCCTTTCTGGAAGGCCGCTGCGCCCATCGCGGCGGCACTCATCATGTGCGCACGGGCTACGAGGTCGTTGCCGTCGGCATGCGCCTTCGGCAGGTTCTCGAAGACCAGGCGGATGCCTTCCACCGCAATGCCGTCCGCCATCGGGTGGTAGCCCGGCGCGCAATAGGCCTCCAGGCAATGGGCAAGCGCATCCATGCCGGTTCCCGCCGTGATGAGCGGCGGCATGCCGGCGGTGAGTTCCGGATCGGCGATGACGATGACAGGCAGCATCTTCGGATGGAAGATCACCTTCTTGGTGTGCGACGCCTCATGCGTGAGGACGCCGGCGCGACCGACCTCCGAGCCGGTGCCCGCCGTGGTGGGGACGGCAACCACCGGCGCGATCGCCGAGCCGTCGGCGCGTGTCCACCAGTCGCCGATGTCCTCGAAATCCCAGACCGGCCGGGTCTGGCCGGCCTGGAACGCGATCAGCTTGCCTAGATCGAGCGCCGACCCGCCGCCGAACGCGATCACCCCGTCATGCCTGCCGTTCCGGAAGGCCTCAACACCGGCCGTCAGATTGGATTCGACGGGATTGGGCTTCACGTCCGAGAAGAGGGCGTAGTCGATCTTGGCATCGTCGAGGATCTTCAGCGTCCTTGCCGCGACCGGCAGGCCCGCCAGGCCGGGATCGGTGACGAACAGCGGCCTGCCGATCCCCGCAGCGGCGAGCGCGTCGGGCAGTTCCGCGATGCGGCCGCGCCCGAAGCGAACGGTGGTGGGATAGTTCCATCTGGAAACGAGCTCGGTCATTTCAGGTCTTTCGTCGTGTGAAGGATGACATCGTGTGCCGTCGCATGGCTCGCAAGCATCGCCCTGCAGCAGCACTTCGGATTTGGATTGGACATTCCGCAGGCGACAGCCTTGCGGGACCGTGCTTCAGATTGCTTCCCGCAGATGGTAGGATTTGGGCCTCGTCAAATTGTCGTAGCCGATCGCCGAGAGTGCGGCCCCCTTGCCGGTGTCCTTGACGCCCGTCCAGACGAGCGCCGGGTCGAGATAGTCGCAGCGGTTCATGAAGACCGTCCCGGTTTCCACGCGGTCGCCTATTGCCACGGCCCGTTCGGTGTCGGCGGTCCAGATCGAAGCGGTCAGCCCGTACGGACTGTCGTTCATCAGCGCGATGGCCTCCTCGTCGTTCCTGACCTTCATGATGCCGACTATGGGTCCGAAACTTTCCTCGCGCATCACGCTCATCTGGTGGTCGACACCGGTCAGCACTTCCGGGGCCAGATAGGGCGAGCCCTGGCGGTCGTTCTCGACCTTCATGCCGATATGCGCGGCGGCGCCCTTGCGCAGCGCCTCGGCCTTCTGCTCGCGGATCAGATCGGCGAAGCGCGGCTGCGCCATCGGTCCGAGCGTCGTCTCCGGGTCCAGTGGATTGCCCACGACATAGTCTTTGGTCAGCGAGACGAAGCCGTCGACGAATTCGTCATAGACGCCCTCATGGACGTAGACGCGCTCGACGCCGCAACAGCACTGGCCCGAATTGTAGAAGGCGCCGTCGACGAGATTGGAGATCGCGAAATCCAGCTTCGCGTCGGGCAGCACATAGGCCGGGTCCTTGCCGCCGAGCTCCAGGCCGAGCGTCATGAAGGTGCCGGCCGCGGCCTTCTCGATCGCCCGCCCGCCGCCCACCGACCCGGTGAAATTCACGTGGTCGATCTTGCCGGAGCCCAGCAGCTTCTCGGTCTGGGCGTGATCCATGACCAGGCTCTGAAAGACGTCGCGGGGCAGTCCAGCCTGTTCGAAAGCCTTTGCGAACCGTTCGCCGACGAGCAGCGTCTGGGCGGCGTGCTTCAGGATCACGGTCGAACCGGCCATCAGGGCGGGCACGATCGTGTTGACCGCCGTGAGATAAGGGTAATTCCAGGGCGCGATCACCATGACGACGCCGAGCGGATTTTTCGTGACGTAGCGACGGAAGCCCGGCTTTTCGTTCGAGGCCATCACCGGCTGCAGGGCGCGCTCGGCGATCTCGACCATGTAGCTGACGCGTTCCCTCACGCCGCCGAATTCGCCGCCGTAGCGGGTCGGCCGGCCCATCTGCCAGGCGAGCTCCGGCACGATCTCGTCGCTCATGGCGACCAGATTCTCCAGCATGGCGAGCATGTACTTCCCGCGCCCGGCGATCGGGATCGCTGCCCAGTCGGCCTGGGCCGTCCTTGCGCGCTCGACCGCCGCGTTGACGGCCTGGTCGCTGGCCAGCGGGCGTTCGGCATAGATCGAGCCGTCGATGG
>JAJFMR010000424.1 GCA_020696915.1 Rhizobiaceae bacterium
GCCGTCGGGCGGCGACAACTCGGCACAGGGCATGGCGATGCTCGGGCTGATGCAGCAGCTCAGCATCAACGGCGCGGCGGTGCGCTTCGAAGACGATTCCCTCACCGGCAAGGTGCTCGCCTATGTCGCCGGGCAGCAGGGCGCGTCGGCCGCCGACATCGTCAACCAGGCCAAGGCCGTGGTGCCGTTCATGCTGGCCCAGCTCAACGATCCCGAACTCGCCGCGCAGGCGACCGCCGCCGTCGGCGCCTTCCTCGACGCACCGAAGAGCATCGAGATCGCCCTGGCCCCGGCCTCGCCGGTGCCGTTCGCCCAGATCATGGCCGGCGCCATGTCCAACCCGACGGCCCTGACGAAGACCCTCGGCGTCAAGGTAACGGCCAACCAGTAGCCCTTCGAGGCCGCCTGCGGCGGCACCTCAGGCCTGACCTCGCCTACTCCTTCTTCGGCGAGACGACGCGCAGATGGAGCTCGCGCAGCTGCGCCGGCGTCGCCTCGGAAGGCGCGTTCATCAGCAGATCGTAGGCCTGCTGGTTCATCGGGAACATGGTCACCTCGCGCAGGTTCCTGGCGCCGAGCAGCAGCATGACGACGCGGTCGATGCCGGCCGCCATGCCGCCATGCGGCGGCGCCCCGTACTGGAAGGCGCGATAAAGGCCGCCGAAGCGCTCCTCCACCGCCTGGCGCGAAAAGCCGACGATCTCGAAGGCCCTGACCATAGTCTCGGGCAGATGGTTGCGGATGCCGCCCGAGGCGATCTCGAAGCCGTTGCAGACCAGGTCGTACTGGTAGGCCTTGACGGCCAGCCGATCCTCGCCGTCCAGCGCCTCGATCCCGCCCTGCGGCATGGTGAACGGATTGTGGCCGAAGTCGATGCGCTTCTCCTCCTCGTTCCATTCGAAGAACGGGAAGTCGACGATCCAGCACAGCTCGAAGCGTTCGCGGTCGACGAGGTTCAGCTCCTCGCCGGCCCGCGTCCGCGCCGCGCCGGCGAAGGCGGCGAACGTCTTCGGATCGCCGGCCACGAAGAAGGCGGCATCGCCGTCGTCGAGCCCGAGTGCGACGCGCAGCGCCTCGGTGCGTTCCTCGCCGATGTTTTTTGCGATCGGGCCGGCGCCCTCAAGCCGTTCGCCCTCGCGGCGCCAGAATATGTAGCCGAGCCCCGGCTGCCCCTCGCCCTGCGCCCAGGCGTTCATGCGGTCGCAGAACGCCCGGGAGCCGCCGGTCCTCGCCGGAATGGCCCACACTTGCGACCCCGCCGAGCCAGCCAGGATGTTGGCGAAGACCTTGAAGCCCGAGCCGCGGAAATGCTCCGACACGTCCTCCATGACGATCGGGTTCCGGAGGTCGGGCTTGTCGGTGCCGTATTTGCGCAGCGCCTCGTCATAGGGGATGCGCGGAAATTTTTGGGTCACCGGCTTGCCGCCGGCAAAAGCTTCGAAGACGCCGCGCATCACCGGCTCCATGGTCGAGAACACGTCCTCCTGCTCCACGAAGCTCATCTCGAGGTCGAGCTGGTAGAACTCGCCCGGCAGGCGGTCGGCGCGCGGATCCTCGTCGCGGAAGCAGGGGGCGATCTGGAAATAGCGGTCGAAGCCCGACACCATGATCAGCTGCTTGTAGATCTGCGGCGCCTGCGGCAGCGCATAGAACGTGCCCGGGTGGATGCGCGATGGAACCAGGAAATCGCGCGCCCCTTCCGGCGACGACGCCGTCAGGATGGGCGTGGAGAATTCCGTAAAGCCCGCCTCGACCATGCGGCGGCGGATGTCGGCGATGATTTTGGTGCGGGCGACGATGTTCCTGTGCAGCGTCTCGCGGCGCAGGTCCAGAAAGCGGTATTTCAGCCGGATGTCCTCGGGATAGTCCGGCTCCCCGAAGACCGGCAGCGGCAGTTCCCTGGCCGCCGACAGCACCTCGATGCCGCCTGCGAAAACCTCGATCTCGCCGGTCGGCAGGTTGGGGTTCACGGCCTCCGGCATGCGCGCCTTGACCTCGCCGTCGACGCGTATCACCCACTCGCCGCGCACGCTTTCAGCCGCCGCGAAGGCCGGCGAATCCGGATCGGCGACGATCTGGGTCAGCCCGTAATGGTCGCGCAGGTCGATGAACAGCAGGCCGCCATGGTCGCGGACGCGATGCACCCAGCCCGACAGGCGGACGCTTTTGCCGACATCGGATTTGCGGAGTTCGGCGCAGTTATGGCTGCGGTAGCGGTGCATCGGAGGACTCGATCGGCTGACGGGATGTGGCGGGCGGCGCCCGGCTTGAAATCGGCGCGAAAAGCGCATGCAGGGTCCGCTTTGTCAAGGCAAACGGGACGCCTGGTCCAATGCGCCCGTGCTTTGCCGCTGGCGTTTCCGGGCGCCCTGGCCCTATGAAGGCTGCCTGCCGCCGGAACCGCCAGCCGATGTCGTCCATCCGCCCGCTCATCCCGCTTCTCGTGGCCGCGGGCATCCTGCTCGGCGGCAACGGCCTGCAGGGCACGCTGATTGCGCTGCGCGGCGACGAGGAGGGGTTCTCGCCGGCGATCATCGGCTTCATGGGAACCACCTATTTCGCCGGCTTCCTGCTCGGCTGCGTGTTCATCACGCGCATCATGAAGGCGGTCGGCCATGTGAGGTCGTTCGCCGCGCTCGCCGCGCTCGGCGCGGTGGCCACGCTCACCCTGGTGCTGGTGATCGAGCCGGCGGTCTGGTCGGCGATCCGCTTCCTGACCGGCTTCTGCTTCGCCGGCCTGTTCACCATCATCGAGAGCTGGCTGAATTCCGGGGTGTCGAACCATGACCGGGCGCGCGTGCTGGCGCTCTACAGGATCATCGACATCGGGGCGGTCACCGGCGCCCAGTTCCTCATTCCGGTGTTCGGCGCCGGCGGCTTCGAGATCTTCGCGATCATGTCGATGATGATCACGCTGTCGCTGGTGCCGGTGTCGCTCGGCGACCGTTCCAATCCGAGGCCGCCCGAGGACGTCAGGCTCGACCTGGCGCGCGTCTGGCGCATCTCGCCGCTGGCTTCGATCGGCTGCGTCGCCGTCGGCATCACCAACAGCGCCTTCAGGACGCTGTCGCCGGTCTATGCCGGGGAGATCGGCATGTCGGTTTCCGATGTCGTCATCTTCGTCAGCGTCGGCATCATCGGCGGCGCCATCATCCAGTACCCGCTCGGCCACCTCTCCGACCTCTGGGACAGGCGCAAGGTGCTGTTC
>JAJFMR010000425.1 GCA_020696915.1 Rhizobiaceae bacterium
GTCCCAACGGCGCCGGCAAGTCGACGCTGCTCAGGATCCTCGCCGGCCTCTTGCCGAGTGCCGAAGGCCGGGTGCGGATCGATGGCTGCGAGCCGCCGAGCGTCCAGGCCGCCTGCCACTATCTCGGACACCTCAATGCCATGAAGGCGGTGCTGACGGTGACCGAAAACCTGCGCTTCTGGCGCCAGTTCCTCGGCGACAAACTGCTTTCGACCGAGGATGCGCTGTCCAGGGTGGGCCTCGATGGTATTGCCCATCTGCCCTTCGGCTATCTGTCGACCGGGCAGCAGCGCCGCGCTTCGATTGCCCGGCTTCTGACCTGCCGCCGCCCGCTCTGGCTGCTGGACGAGCCCACCGCAGGCCTCGACACCTCGTCGCAATTGCAAGTGTCCGCGCTCATGCGAGACCACCTCGAGAGCGGAGGAATGATCGTCGCCGCGACGCACCTGCCGCTCGACCTTCCAGGCGCGACAGAGTTGCATCTGCGGGCCGCCGCCTTTGCCTAGCGGCTCGACGTCCGGCGAGCGGCCGAATGGAATGCCTGGCATCTGGCCCGTTCGCTGTGGGGAGCGCTGCTGATGTGGGCGCTCTATCGGCGCGACATTGGCCTCGCATGGCGCGGCGGCGGCGGTGCCTCGACCGGACTGCTATTCTTCCTGGCGGTCATCGCAACGATCCCCTTCGCGGTCGGCCCGGATCTCAATCTCCTGTCCAGGGTGGGCCCGGCGGTGTTGTGGATCGCGGCACTGCTGGCGGCGCTGCTCGGGCTCGACCGGCTGTTCCAGGTCGATCGCGAGGACGGCTCGCTGGACCTTCTGATCCTCGCCTCCGACCGCCACATGGTCGCGTTGACGGTGTTCGTCAAATGCCTCGCGCACTGGACCGGCAGCGTGTTGCCGCTGGTCGTCGCGGCGCCGGTGTTCGGACTGTTCCTCAACATGGAACCCACTGCCGTCGGCGCCTCGGTGCTGACGCTCGCCGTCGGCACCCCGGCCATAATCTTCATCGGCGCGGCGGGTGCGGCGGTCGCCGTGGTGCTGCCGCGCGGCGGCCTCCTGGTGTCGGTGCTGGTGCTGCCCCTCGCGATACCGGTGCTTATCTTCGGGGTCGCTGCCAGCTACGCGGCCGTCAACGAGCCTGATCCGTTCCTGCCCCCGTTTCTCAGTCTCGCCGCACTGACGATGTTCCTCGCGGTGATCGGACCCGCGGCGGCCGCGATCGCCCTCAGATTTCCCGCCGACTGATCGGACACTGATCTGAGACTGGCTCCACCATTGAAGCCGGCGGCCACGCGGTCTATCTGAGGCCCTGGAGAAAAGGTGATGTCCGCCCACGCGCTCTACGTTACGGCTGCCTATCTCGTGTCGGCGTTTGTGCTCGCCGGCCTGATCGGCTGGATTCTCGCCGACCAGCGCGCCCGTCTGCGGGAGCTGGCGAAACTCGAAGCCGCAGGCACCCGCCGCCGCTCCGACCGGACTGCGACGAACTGATGGCCGCCGAAACGCAATCGCCTCCCCGCCCGCGCCGCCTTCTCGTCTTCCTGCCGCTTCTCGTATTCGGCGGGCTGGCGGCGATATTTCTCATGCGGCTCGGATCCGGCCGGGACATGTCGGCCATACCCTCGGCGCTGATTGGGCAGCCTGCGCCGGCGACCAGCCTGCCGGCAATGCCCGGTCTCGACCTGCCGGGACTGGAGTCCAGGCACTTTGCCGGACAGGTAACGCTGGTCAATGTATGGGCGTCATGGTGCGCGCCCTGCCGACAGGAGCATCCGCTGCTCATGGAACTGGCCGAGGATCGTCGCTTCGCGGTGTCCGGCCTGAACTACAAGGACCAGCCGGAGAACGCCCGTCGCTTCCTGGGCAGCCTTGGCAATCCGTTCGGAGCAATCGGCGTCGACCAGGCGGGGCGGGCCGCCATCGACTGGGGCGTCTACGGCGTTCCCGAGACCTTCCTGGTCGGGAAAAAGGGCGAGATCCTCTACAAGCATGTCGGCCCGTTGACGCCGCAGGCCGTCGCTGCCGATCTGATGGCTGAAATCGAGGCAGCGCTGACGGCCTCACCCTGACAGGTGAACATCGCCGGATCGGCGGCAGCATTTGCCGATACGTCCAGCCTGCGTTTCGGGTATTGGCCTAACTAAGACTGGTTCCTGGCCCCCTCGTCGAGGGAATGCCGCATGATCAGCGGCATCTGGGTCATCGTGAACAGGATGGTGATCGGCATGATGCCCCAGACCTTGAACGACACCCAGGCGTCCGTCGAAAAGCTCCGCCAGACGATCTCGTTGACCACGGCAAGGAACAGGAAGAACAGGCCCCAACGCAGCGTCAGCTTTCTCCAGCCTTCGGCATCCAGCCTGAACGCGCTGTCGAAGACATAGCCGAGCAGCGACTTGCCGAAGACGAGGCCGCCGAGCAGCACCGCGCCGAAAAGCGTGTTGACGATGGTCGGCTTCATCTTGATGAAGACGTCGTCCTGAAGCCACAATGTCAGCGCGCCGAAAACCAGCACGACGATGCCCGAAACCAGCGGCAGGATCGGCAGGGTACGGGTGAGCAGCCATGAGACGGCTAGCGCGATGGCAGTGGCCACCATGAAGAGTCCGGTCGCTATGAAGATCGGGCCTCCGAGCAAGCCGAGCGACGGAATTTTTTCCACCAGCCACTCGCCCCTCGCATTGGCGAAGAAGAACACCAGCAAAGGGCCGAGCTCCAGGGCGAACTTGAGCAGCGGATTGATCTCCTTCCGCTTCGGGTCCGACAGGTCAGGCTCGAAAATGGGCTTGTTCATCTTTGACGTTCCTCTTTGTGCCGCGCGGCGCCACCGAAAACGAGGCGGCGGGGCATGTCTTCGCGGCGCGCTCCATCACCCGACGCCCGCGATGGCGCGGGCAAAATCGGCTGCCGAGAACGGCTCCAGATCGTCGACCTGCTCGCCAACGCCTATGAAATAGACCGGCAGTCGGTGCCTGGCGGCAATGGCGACCAGGATGCCGCCACGCGCCGTACCGTCCAGTTTCGTCATCACCAGCCCGTTGACGCCGGCCACGTTGCGGAAGATCTCGACCTGCGACAGCGCATTTTGGCCAGTCGTCGCGTCGACGGTCTGCAGGACGGTGTGCGGCGCTTCCGCGTCGTGCTTGCCGAGCACGCGGACGATCTTCTCCAGCTCGGCCATCAGCTCGGTCCTGTTCTGCAGGCGGCC
>JAJFMR010000426.1 GCA_020696915.1 Rhizobiaceae bacterium
CCGGTCGGTCGACACCCGCCTGTCGAGGCCGGCTTCTTCCAGCGCGTCGCAGTAGGCCACCAGCCGCCGGTCGAAGCGGCTCTGCGCAGCCGCCAGTTCCGCCGGATCGGCGTGGCCGACGAACCGGTCGATGATTGCCAGGCCTTCGCCGCCCTCCTCCAGCATGTCGAGGTAGTAGAGATCAACGGACAGGATGTGATCCAGCGTTGCCTGGATCGAGGGAAAGAAGCTCGTGCGCGGGGCGGCGAACTCGCCGGGACGAAGCGCAAGCACCGCGCCATAGAGGCGATGGTTCGACCAGAGATTGTTGCGGGCCATCCGCCGGACGTACGCCAGCGCGGTCAAACCGCCCCTCCCAGCGCCCTCGGCAGATCGGCCCGTTCGCGCACGTGGTTCACGTCTCCTGGCGTCCCGAACCGTATCTTTCGACCCGTTGTTCGATCGCGCCGAAGATGGAGTGACCGCTCCGGTCCTTCATCTCGATGCGCACGATATCGCCGAATCTGAGGAACGGCGTCACCGCGGCCCCCGTCAGGATCGTCTCGACCATGCGCAGTTCGGCGAGGCAGGAATAGCCGGCGCCGCCTTCCGACACCGGTTTGCCGGGCCCGCCGTCGAGTTTGTTGGACACGGTACCGGAACCGATGATGGTGCCGGCGCCAAGCCGCCGCGACTTCGCCGCATGGGCGATCAGCTGTCCGAAATCGAACGTCATGTCGGTGCCGGCGTCGGCGCGGCCAAGCGGCCTTGCGTTGAGGTCGACGTGAAGCGGCAGGTGGACCTTGCCGTCCCGCCATGCTTCGCCGAGTTCGTCAGGCGTCACGGCGACCGGAGAAAAGGCGGACGCAGGCTTCGACTGGAAGAATCCGAACCCCTTGGCGAGCTCGGGGGCGGCCAGGGCCCGAAGGGAAACGTCGTTGACCGTCATCAGCATCCGGACGGAAGCCAGCGCCTCGTCGCGCGTGGCGCCCATCGGCACGTCGCCGACGACGACCGCGATCTCAGCTTCCATGTCGATGCCCAGATCCTCACCGGCCGCGAGGATGGGCGAGCGCGGATCGAGGAAGCCGTCCGACCCGCCCTGATAGATCAGCGGATCGCTCCAGAAGCTCGGCGGCATCTCGGCGCCACGCGCCTTCCTGACGAGCTCGACATGGTTCACGTAAGCCGAGCCGTCCGCCCACTGATAGGCGCGAGGCAGTGGCGAGTGGACGTCATGCTCGTGGAACCGCCCGGCAGGCACGGAGCCATGCTCGAGAGATTCGGCCAACGCCTGCAGGTGCGGCGAAATACGCTGCCAGTCGTCGAGCGCCGCCTGCAGCGTCGGCGCCAGAAAGGCGGCGTCGGTGAAACGCGTCAGGTCGCGCGATACGAGCGCCAGCCTGCCGTCACGCGTCCCGTTCTTCAGCGTTGCCAGTTTCACGCATTTCCTCCTGCCGGCTTGCCGCCTGGATCGGCACAACAAGCCCATCGCGGCCGATCGTCAAGGCACCTTGCCAGCTTTTGCGCACCGCGCTCACCCAATCGCCCTCGCCGATCTCTGGATCGTCCGCGGGGATGAGGTGGTTGAGGACGAGGCGCTTGACGCCGGCCTCGGCGGCGATGCGACCGGCGTCGGCAGCCAAGGTGTGGCTCGCCAGCAGATGCTGGCGCAGCCGGGCGCCGTTGGCGGTGCGCGTTACCAGCCGGTCTATTCCCTTTTCCAGCATGGCCTCGTGGACGAGAATGTCTGCGCCCGCCGCGAAGGCGGCGAGCTGCGGGAAAAACGCCGTGTCGTCGGAGAACACCACGCTGCCGCCGCCCTCGAAACGCAGGGCATAGCATTCCGCCACCGGTGGATGTTCGACCCGAAGCGCCGAGACCGTCAGTTCGCCCACGCGGCAGATCTCACCCGCGCCGAATTCGTCGACCGCAACGAGGCTGCGGAGGTCCGGCCGGCCCTCGTCGTCGATGCGCGTCCTTATGTCGAACTCCATGGATTTCATGAAGTGGTTCCACAGGGCTGACGTGCCGACCGGTCCGAACACCCGGACGGGCGACGACAGGCCGGCGGTCCAGGCGGTGTGGACGAGGCCGCCAAGCTCCAGCACATGGTCCGAGTGCAGATGGGTGACGAAGATCAGCTCCAGGGTCCGCAGATGCATGCCGGCATTGGTGAGCGCACGAGTCACGCCGAGCCCGCAATCGACGACTGCCCGGCGCCCGCCGATCTCCAGCAGCGAAGAGACCGGCATCGGGCCGCCGGGCCGCACCGCCGGGCCACCCTTGATGCCGAGCAGCACCAGCCGTCCGCTCAAGACCAGTTGCCTTCGGGCGTGCCGTTGAAGCGTTTCTTCAGGCCTGCCCAGCAGTCGATGTAGTCTTGCTGAAGCGTCTCGGCCCGCGCGGCGAAGGCCGTCACCATCTGCGGGAAGCGGGTCTCGAACATGAAGGCAAGCGTATCCTCGAGCTTGACCGGCCGGAGTTCGGCCAAGGATGCCTTCTCGAAACCGGAGGCGTCCGGACCATGCGCAAGCATCATGTTGTGCAGGCTGATTCCGCCGGGCAGGAAACCTTCTTCCTTGGCGTCGTAGCGGCCGCGCACGAGGCCCATGAACTCGCTCATGACGTTGCGGTGATACCAGGGCGGGCGAAACGTGTCCTCGGCGACCAGCCAGCGCGGCGGAAACAGCACGAAGTCGACATTGGCGGTGCCTGCCTCCCCGGACGGCGCCGTGAGCACCGTGAATATGGACGGGTCGGGATGGTCGAACAGGATGGCGCCGACCGGCGAGAACGCCGCCAGATCGTATTTGTAGGGAGCATAATTGCCGTGCCAGGCGACGACGTCGAGAGGCGAGTGGTCGAGCTCGGTGACGTAGAACCTGCCGCACCATTTCACAGTCAGCCGGCAGCGCGCGTCGCGGTCCTCGAACCAGGCGACCGGTGTCTTGAAATCGCGCGGATTGGCCAGGCAGTTCGCGCCGATCGGGCCGCGATCCGGCATGGTGAACTTGGCACCGTAATTTTCGCAGACATAGCCGCGAACCGGGCCATCGACCAGTTCCACCCTGAACACCAGGCCGCGGGGCAGCACGCATATCTGACCCGGGTCGATCTCGATCACGCCCATCTCGGTGACGAAGCGCAACGCACCTTCCTGCGGCACGACGAGCAGCTCGCCATCGGCATTGAAGAAGTGTTCGTCGACCATGTCGGCGGTGGCG
>JAJFMR010000427.1 GCA_020696915.1 Rhizobiaceae bacterium
GCTCTTGCCGAGCCCCTGCCATGATCGCAGGATTTCGGGAGGCGTTTCCTCGACCCCGTCATAAAAGCCCGGGATCGTGACGCGGCCGTCATCGTCATGGATGGCGCCGAGAACCTTCGCCAGTATGCGGATCGGGTTCGCCGCGGCACCGCCGAACTCGCCCGAATGCAGGTCGCGGCTGGCGGCCCGGATGGTGACCTCCTCGCCTACCAGTCCCCGCAGGCCGATGCAGATGGCGGGCGTGTCGCGATCCCACATGGAGGTGTCGCAGACCATCGCGAAATCCGCCCTGAGCTCGTCGGCATTGGCGGCCAGAAAGGGCTTGAGCGAAGGCGACCCGGATTCCTCCTCGCCTTCGAACAGGATGCTGACGCGGCATGGCAACTCGCCGTGCACCGCCTTCCAGGCGCGGCATGCCTCAACGAAGGTCATCAGCTGACCCTTGTCGTCCGCCGAACCGCGGCCGCGGATGACCTTGCGACCCGGCCCGGCCTCACTCAGCGCCGGCTCGAAGGGATCTGCCTGCCAGAGATCCAGGGGATCTACCGGCTGCACGTCGTAATGCCCGTAAAACAGGACATGCGGCGCGCCGGCCGGCCCGCCGTGATGCGCCACAACCATCGGATGGCCCGCCGTTTCCCGCATGCCCGCCTCGAAGCCGATCTCCCGGAGGTCGCCGACCAGCCACCCGGCGGCCCGCCGGCACTCGGACGCGAAAGCCGGATCCGTGGAGATCGAACGCATTTTCAGCAGCTCGAACAGTCGCTGCAGACTGCGGTCGAGATTGGCGTCGAGATGATCGAGCACGGGATTGAGGACGGACATTTCCGGCAGACCTTTCCGATTCGTGCGCGGCACCCTAGAGCGGTTCCCGGCCAGATTGAAGCCATTGCTTCACGCGTCAGGAGCCGACGGGGAACCGGGCATTTCGGTGCAAATGGTCTTGTGGTCTTGCGGAAGGCTGGACAGGTAGCCAGGCGGGCAAAAAAATGCCGCCGTGGTGGAGGGGACGACCACGGCGGCGCTACTATAATCGCGGCGGCTCGGAGAGGGGGATGAGGCCGCCGCCTTTACGTCCGGTATAGGCGGGGGACGGGCCTTACTCCGGACTTCGGCAAAAACTGCCGATGGCCGTTATTTGAGGCGGTCAACATGGCGATTCAAGGGCACGCACATTACAATTGTGTAACAAGCGCGTGATCCATTCGTGGCCTAATCGTTGTCGGTGCCTGTCGGCGGATCCCTTCCGGAAGCGGTTGCCGGTGGGCTCCTGCCCGGCCCTTTGGCCTCGACACGGCTCCGGCTCCCGGGCTAGGGCTAGGCCATGAAAAAGGGCGACCATCTCTTTCTCGTCGACGGCTCCGGCTACATTTTTCGCGCCTACCATGCGCTGCCTCCGCTCAACCGGAAATCGGACGGCCTGCCGACCGGAGCGGTGCTCGGCTTCTGCAACATGGTCTGGAAGCTCGTCCAGGACTCCCGCAGCACCGATGCCCGCGTGTCGCCGACGCATTTTGCGGTGATCTTCGACTACTCGGCGAAAACCTTCAGGCACGATCTCTATGCCGAGTACAAGGCGAACCGCCAGGCGCCCCCGGACGATCTGATACCGCAGTTCGGGCTCATCCGTGAAGCCACGCGCGCCTTCGACCTGCCCTGCATCGAGATGGAAGGGTTCGAGGCCGACGACATAATCGCCACCTATGCGAGGCTCGCCTGCGAGGCCGAGGCCGATACGACGATCGTCTCGTCGGACAAGGATCTGATGCAGCTCGTCGGCGAAACGGTCACCATGTACGACCCGATGAAGGACCGGCAGATCGGCATTGCCGAAGTCGCCGAGAAATGGGGCGTGCCACCGGAAAGAATGATCGATCTGCAGGCGCTGACCGGCGATTCGGTCGACAATGTGCCGGGCGTGCCGGGCATCGGGCCGAAGACAGCGGCGCTGCTCCTGGAACAGTTCGGGGACCTCGACACGCTGCTTTCGCGCGCCGCCGAAATCAAGCAGGACAAGCGGCGGCAGGCCATCCTCGACAATGCCGACAAGGCGCGCATTTCCCGCGAGCTGGTGCGGCTGAAGAACGACGTGCCGTTGCCGGAAGCACTGGATGAACTCGCATTGCGGCCGCCCAACGGACCCAGGCTGATCGCCTTTTTGAAGGCGCTGGAGTTCACCTCGCTCACCCGCCGCGTCGCCGAGGCGACAGGCACCGATCTTGCCGCAATCGAGGCAGCTGCCGTCGCGGTGAGCACCACCGATATCCACGGTCCGGACATGGGCGCAGGCACGCCGCCGCCCGACGCGGCCGCGGCCTTGCCGGGCGGACAGCGGGAAGGGGGCAGGCCGGCGGCTGCCCCGCTTTCGGGACGCGCACCACTTCCTCCGACCCCATGCAGGCCGACATCGTCGGCCTGGCGCTGGCCACCGGAGCAGGGCGCGCCGGCTACGTGCCGATCGCGCATCGCCGTGGCCCGGGCGACCTGCTCGGCGGCCTCGCCGAGGGCCAGGTGCCGATCCGGGCCGCGCTGGCGCTGTTGAAACCGCTCCTGGAGGACCGCTCGGTCCTCAAGATCGGCGCCGACGTCAAACACCACTACGTCGTCATGAACCGCCACGGCGCCGAGCTCTGCCCCTATGACGACGTGACGCTGATCTCCTACGTGCTCAACGGCGGCACGGCGGGTGGCCACGACCTCGCCTCGCTCGCCGACGCCTGGCTCGGCCACAAGGTTCGCGATCTCAAGGAACTGACGGGATCGGGGAAGAGTGCCGTCGCCTTCGCCGACGTCGATCCCGCCAACGCCGCCGCCTGGGCCGCGGAAGCTGCCGACGTGGCCCTGCGACTGTGGCAGGTGCTGAAGCCCAGGCTGGCGATGGACGGCATCGTTTCGGTTTACGAACGCCTGGAGCGGCCCCTGGTCCCGGTGCTGGCGAGGATGGAGCAGCGCGGCATTTCGGTGGACCGGCAGATCCTGTCGCGCCTGTCGGGCGAACTGGCGCAGGGGGCTGCCCGGCTCGAGCACGAGATTTACGAGCTCGCCGGGGAGCGCTTCACCATCGGCTCGCCGAAGCAGCTCGGCGACATCCTGTTCGGCCGCATGGGGCTGCCCGGCGGCAGCAAGACCAGGACAGGGCAGTGGGCGACGACCGCCCAGGTGCTGGAGGAACTCGCCGCCGAAGGCCATGAGCTGCCGCGCAAGATCGTCGACTGGCGGCAGATGACCAAGCTGAAGTCGACCTACACCGACGCGCTGCCGGGTTACGTCAATCCCCAGACCGGCCGCGTCCATACTTCCTACGCCCTTGCCGCGACGACCACGGGGCGGCTCTCCTCCTCGGAACCCAACCTGCAGAACATCCCGGTGCGCACGACGGAGGGCCGCAAGATCCGCGGCGCCTTCATCGCCGGCAAGGGCAACAAGCTGGTGTCCGCCGACTACAGCCAGATCGAGCTGCGCGTGCTTGCCCATGTCGCTGACATTCATCAGCTCAGGCAGGCATTCGCCGCCGGCGCCGACATCCATGCGGCCACGGCCTCGGAGATGTTCGGCGTGCCGGTCGAGGGCATGCCTGGCGAGATACGCCGCCGCGCCAAGGCCATCAATTTCGGCATCATCTACGGGATTTCGGCGTTTGGCCTGGCAGGGCAGCTGTCGATCCCGCGCGAGGAGGCCGCGGACTACATCAAGAGATATTTCGAGCGGTTTCCCGGAATTCGCGACTATATCGAGACGACCAAGGACTTTGCCCGCCGGCACGGCTATGTCGAGACGATTTTCGGGCGGCGCATCCACTATCCCGACATCCGCGCCTCGAACGTCCATCTGCGCTCCTTCAGCGAGCGGGCGTCGACCAACGCCCGCCTGCAGGGCACGGCGGCCGACATCATCCGCCGCGCAATGGTGCGCATGGACGATGCCCTGGCGCGCGAACGTCTTTCGGCGCGCATGCTCCTGCAGGTTCACGACGAGCTCATTTTCGAGGTCGCGGAGGACGAGGTGGAGGCGACCATACCGGTGGTGCAGCGGGTGATGGAGAACGCCGCCATGCCGGCGGTGTCGCTCTCGGTGCCGCTCCAGGTCGACGCGCGCGCCGCCGACAACTGGGACGAGGCGCATTGAGAATCGGCCGCGGCGGCGAAACCCGCGCGCACTGTCGAAAGCCGGCACCGGCCATCGCCAGCATCGACAAGGAGCCCGCGGATCCGTATTTTCGACAGCACGGCGGGGAACAGGATCTGGAAGCTGACGGAGTAGCCGCATGGCGAAGAACGTGCTCGTCCTCATCGGCACCAAGAAGGGTGCCTTCATAGCCCGCAGCGACGGCGCCCGCCGCACGTGGACGCTTGAGGGCCCGTTCTGCGAGACCTGGCCGATGAACCATGTGATCGCCGATCCGGCAACCGGAACGATCTACGGAGCCGGCGGCAACGAGTGGTTCGGGCCGGCCGTCTGGCGCTCGACCGACATGGGCAAAAGCTGGTCGCATTCGAGCGACGGCCTCGCCTATGCTTCCGGAGAAGAGCCCGTGAAGACCGTCTGGAGCCTAGCCCCCGGCGGCGGTGCGCTCCATGCCGGCGTGCAGCCGGCCGGCCTGTTCCGGAGCGAGGACCAGGGCCTGTCGTGGCGGCATGTGGAAGGGCTGCAGAAGCACCCGTCACGGCCGCAATGGTCCCCCGGCGGCGCCGGGCTCATCCTGCATTCGCTGCTGATCCATCCCGATGACGGTCAGAAGATATGGGTCGGCATCTCGGCGGCCGGCGTCTTCTACAGCGCCGACGGCGGCAATAGCTGGGAGCCGCGCAACAGCGGCACGCGGGCGGATTTTCTACCCGAAGGCCAGAATTATCCGGAATTCGGCCAATGCGTTCACTGCCTGGTGATGGCGCCGGGAAACGCGGACCTGCTCTACCAGCAAAACCATTGCGGCATGTACAGGAGCGACGACGGCGGCCGGCGCTGGGAAAGCATCGAGGCGGGGCTGCCGTCTTCCTTCGGCTTCCCGGCGGCGGTCCATCCGCGCGACAGGTCGACTCTGTATCTGGTGCCTCTCAATGGCGATTCGGCCGGCCGCTACGTGCCGGACGGCAAAGCGGCGGTGTGGCGGACCCGCGACGGCGGCGAAAGCTGGCAAGCGCTACGGGAGGGCCTGCCGCAGAAGAACGCTTTCTTCGGCGTGCTCCGCCAGGCCATGGCGACCGACCGGATGGAACCGGCAGGAGTCTATTTCGGAACCAATGGCGGGGCGCTCTTCGCGAGCGCCGATGAAGGCGAGAGCTGGCAGGCGATCGCCGAACATCTGCCGA
>JAJFMR010000428.1 GCA_020696915.1 Rhizobiaceae bacterium
CATCGTCAGCGCGGGGGCCAGCACGTCGAAAACGGAAGGCGATTCGACGGGCACGACGAGCACGTGGTCGGCAACCCGCGAGGCCGGCGACCGCCAGGGATCGGTCAACAGCACGATCGTCGCACCGCGCCGGTCCGCGGCCTCCGCAAACTCGATGACGTCCTGCTGATAGCGCCGGACGTCGATGACGAGGAGGACGCTCGAGCGGCCCATGTCGAGCAGGTTCTGCGGCCATCTTTGCGTCTGGCCGCCGATCATCGAGACCTTGCCGCGGATCGACGTCAGCAGGTCGGCGAAATAGACTGCGGCATTGGAGGAATAGCGGCCGCCCAGCGCATGGATGTCCCGCCTCGGATCGGCGAGCAGCGCTACCACCCGTTCGAAATCGACCGCCATTTCGGGCGCCTGGTGCAGCATCGCGCGCCCTTGTCTGGTGACGGCGTCCAGAAACCGCTCGAGGAAGGAATCTGCCCCCGGGCCAGCCCCCTCGCTGCGTTCGGTGAAGCGGATGAGCGGCGACTGCAGCGTCTCTTCCAGATGCCGTCGCAGCGAAGCCTGGAAGTCGGCGTAGACGGGAAAGCCCAGCCGCTTCACCAGTCTCAGTATCGTGGCGGTGCTGACGCCGCTTTGTCCCGCAAACTCCGCCACGGTGGTGAGCCCGGCCATCGGATAGTTGGCCAGCAGATGTCGCGCTGCGCGGGCCTCGCGACCGCTCAGGGCGGCCAGTTCGTGCTTCAGCCGCTCAAGGACACTGTCTCCGCTGTCTGACGCCATCCAGCTTCCTCCGACTTGTATCAAATCAGACAAACGCCGGGCATAAAAGAAAAATGTACGATTCGATTGACGGCCTGCAATGCCGGAGGCATCCTGCCAAAAGCCGCATGGGCGGTCGGAGAAGCCGGCGCCAGACGGCCCTCAACAGGGGAGTGTTGCCATGAAGAGACTGATTGCAACAGCGTCCATCGCCCTTGCGGCCATGCTGGGCACCGCCGCCGCCCAGGAGACCATCAAGATCGGGGCCCTCTACAACCTGACCGGCGGCATGTCGTCGCTCGACGGACCTTCGCTGAAGGGCGCACAGCTCGCCGTGAAGCAGATCAACGCCGCCGGCGGCCTCCTCGGCAAGCAGGTCGAGCTCATCGCGCCGGACGGCAAGACCGATCAGCAGGAGACGGCCAAGGCGGCCCAGCGCGTGCTTTCGGAGGGCGTGGTCGCCGGCATAGGCCAGTCGGACACCACCTTCGTCATGGCTGGCGCGCCGCTTTTCCAGGAGAAAGGCATTCCGTTCGTGACGTCGGGCGCCACGCACCCCGAACTGCCGAAATGGGTCGGCGACAACATGTTCATGACGCCTTTCGGCGACGACGACCAGTCCTATGCCATCGCCGACTTTGCCTTCGACAAGCTCGGCGCAAAGACCGTGGCGGTCTGGACCGACAACTCGATGGATTTCACGAAGGCTTTGAGCAAGTTCTTCACCGAGCGGTTCGAAGAGAAGGGTGGGAAGGTCGTCGGCACCGACATCTTCATGATGGGCGACACGGATTTCTCGGCGCAGATCGCCCGGCTCGCCGCCCTCGATCCCAAACCCGACGCGGTGTTCATCTCGGCCATTCCGTCCGAGGCTGGACTTTCGGTGAAGCAGATCCGCGAACAGGGCATCACCATGCCGATCCTCTCCGGCGACGGCTTCGACACCGAGCTGGTCTCTACGGTGCCGGGACCCGAACTCGCCGACGAGGTCTACTTCTCCACGCACACCTATCGGTCGGACGACCGCCCGGAGGTGAAGAAGTTCATCGAGGACTACAAGGCTGAATATGGGATCGATCCCGAGAACGCCTTTGCGCCGCTCGGCTACGACGCGATGATGCTCGTGGCAGATGCGATCAGGCGCGCCGGCTCGGCCGAGCCCGCCAAGATCCGCGAGGCGCTTGCGGCAACCCGCGGCTTCAAGGCGGTGACCGGCGAGATCGGCTATACGCGCGACACGATGGTGCCCCCCAAGCCTGTATCGATCATCAGCGTCAAGAAGGGCCAGTACGCCGTCGAGCAGATATGGCGTCCCGAAGGCCAGTAGCAGAACCCGCTGCCGGCACAGTGTGGGCGAGGTCCTGGAGGATGCTCCACGGCCTCGCCCTTTCAGAAGGGGGACGGCCATGACGACCGGCAGGCCCGGCAGCACGCTTGCCCGCTATGAAGGCCGCGACCGCAAGCTCGTTGCGGCGGCCACCGCCATCCTGGTGGTCGACGCCCAGAATGCCGAACTGGAGGCGGAGGTCCTGGAAAAGCACCCGGAGTTCGCCACTGCGGTCCGCGAGCGCGCTTTGCCGGCGATGAAGCGGCTCGTCGACGGCGGCCGCTCGCGCGGTGTCGAGATCGTCTACACGGTAATCGAGGCCCTGACCCGGGATGGCCGCGATCGCTCGCTCGATCACAAGCTGTCCAACATACTGGTGCCGCGAGGTTCGCGTCTGGCCAGGGTCATCGACGACGTGGCGCCTGCCGACGACGACATCGTGCTGCCGAAAACATCGTCGGGCGTCTTCAATTCGACGAACCTCGATTACGTCCTTCGCAATCTGCGCATCGAGAACGTGATCGTCGCGGGCTTCGTCACCGACCAGTGCGTCGACATGGCAATCCGCGACGGCGCCGACCGCGGATATTACATGGTCTGCGCAGAGGATGCCTGCGCCGCATATTCAGGCGATCGCCACGCCACGGCACTGCGGGCTTTCGGCGGCTACTGCCGCGTCCAGACCGTCGACGAGGTGCTTGGAGATATCCTGCAGCGCTGACCGCCGCGGTCTACGGCGGGGTTTCGTAGTCGAGCACGGTCTCGGGATTGACCGCTCCGTCATATGAGGCGTCGACCTCGTAACGGACGAGCGTGAAGTGGCCGTTCCGGTACAGCCACCTGCCGGAGTCGGACGCGTCCCCCGGTCCGCGCCACCTGGTGTTCGAGACGATCGTCATGGTTCCCTCGTCATAGCCTGAATTGACAAGGCGGTCGTGTGCCCGGAACCCGATGATGGCGATCGCCTCGACCTCCTCCTGGCTGTCCGTGCCGGCATAATGGATGTCGAGTTCGGGTGTCGCGAACTGCAATTGCCGCAGGCCGCCGTCCTCGTCGTGGAGATAGTAGACCGCCTCCTCGTTGTAGGCTGCCATCGAGCAGACGAACCTGAAAAGCCGCG
>JAJFMR010000429.1 GCA_020696915.1 Rhizobiaceae bacterium
AAGGGCAACGTTCGACTGCAAGGCGCGAGGGAATGGCCGAAACCGGCTTGATCGAGGGCCGTCTATATCGCCTGGAAGGCCAGCGGGTGCGGGGCAAGCTCGACGCTCGCCGGCCGCTGCACTACGGCGCGATGCTCAGGCCGGCGAGCGCCGCGCCGCGATGATCTGATCCGCAAGGTCTGCATCGCTGAAGGGCTTGACGAGCACCGGCACGTCTACCGGGCGATCCTTGATGACGCCTGAATCGGCATAGCCGGTGATGATCACCGCCGGCCAGTCGGCCCTCAGCCGGCGCGCGAAGCGGACCACGTCCAGTCCGGAGACCAGCGGCATCGCGAAATCCGTCACGATGACGTCGAACCGGCGCGGATCCTTTTCCATGAGCTGCAGGGCCTCGGCGCCGCCGGCGGCCGTCGTGACGGAAAAGCCGCGCTCCACCAGGTTTTGCGCCGTCAACTCCAGCAGATTGGCGCTGTCGTCGACCAGCAGCACCGAGAACGCGCCGTCGAGCTTCGGCAACTCAGGCCGGCCGCGGGTCTCCGCCTTGCGTTTGGGCGCCTCGGTCGAGCGGGGCAGCCAGAGCTCCATGGTCGTGCCCTGCCCCACCACGCTGTCGATCCTGAGCGTGCCGCCGGACTGGCGGGCAAAGCCATAGACGGTGCTCAGACCAAGCCCGGTGCCCTTGCCGACCGCCTTCGTCGTGAAGAAAGGCTCGACGACCTTGGACAGCAGGTCCGGCTCGATGCCGCACCCGGTGTCCTTGACGGCAAGCATGACATAGTCGCCGGGCGCCAGATCGTCGGACGCCGGGGTGGTCGACCTGTTCTCGGCGACGACGGTGATGGTGCCGCCCGAGGCCATGGCGTCGCGCGCATTGAACACCAGGTTCATCATCGCAAGTTCGAGTTGACCGACATCGACATGCACAGGCCACACCTCGTCGGCGATCCGCCATTCGAACTTGACCAGTCCACCCAGCACCGGCGCGACCAGGCCGGTCATCGTGTCCGACAGTTCCGCCAGCGCCACTGAAGCGGGACGAAGCTGCTGGCGCCGCGAGAACGACAGCATGCGGTTCACCAGTTCGGCACCCTGCCTGGCCGAGCGGCCGATCATCTCCAGGATGCGCGCGCCGTTCTGGTCGATGTCGCTGCGGCGCTCGAGCAGCCCGATGCCTGACAGTATCGCGGCGAGCAGGTTGTTGAAGTCATGGGCGAGGCCGCCCGTCAGCTTGCCGATCGCGTCGAGCCTCTGCGCCTGCATCAGCCGGCTCTCGAGCTGCCGCCGTTCGGTGACGTCGGTCACCGTGCCGGCAAACTGGCCGCCGCCGATGGGCACCGCCTGCTCCAGGAAGTTCCTGTAGCTGCCGTCGGCGTGGCGCCATCGGTATTCCCGGCTCCTCCCGCCATTCTGACTCGCCGGGACCAGGCCGTTACGATCGTCGGGGTGGACGCGGGACAGCCAGAAGTCCGGATTGCCGCGCACCGTGTCCGCCGAAAAGCCGGTGACGGCATCGATGTCGCCGCCAACGAAATCAGCGGCGACCCCCTCCTTCTCGACATAGACGGCAATCGGCAGCGATTTCAGGATTGCCGCCTGCCGCCGCTCCGCGGTCAGCAAAGCCTGCTCGGCGCTCAGTTTTGCCGCCTGGGCATTGAGCTTCTCCTCGATCAGCCGCTGCTCGACCGCAGCCTGCTCCCTGATCTCGCGGGTCTTTTCGAACAGTTCCACGAAGACCGTGACCTTGGAGCGCAGGATCAAGGGATCGAATGGCTTGAACACGAAGTCGACGGCGCCGGCATCGTAGCCCCGCAGCATGTGCGCCTGTTCCTTGTTGACGGCCGTCAGAAAGATGATCGGCGTGCGGCGCGACTGCTCTCGCTGCCTGATCAACGCCGCGGTCTCGTAGCCATCGATGCCCGGCATCAGCACGTCGAGGAGAATGACGGCGAATTCCTCCCGCAGCAGATGGCGCAGCGCCTCCTCGCCAGACTTCGCCGACACCAGCTCGCCCGTCCCGGCAAGCACCTCCTCCATCGCCAAGAGGTTCCGTTCGTCATCGTCGACGGCAAGAATGCGCGCAGGGCCAGCCGCAGCGGCCCGCGCCACGGCGAACGGCGCTGCCGCTGCCTGCGTTCGCCCGCCTTCTGGCCGCAACCTCGTCCGCCTCTGCATCAGCTGATTCCCGTCATTGGGCGGCCAGCTCAGCGCCGCCTCGGGAACGCGCGCGGCCGATCCAGACGCGCAGCAGCGCAAGCAGCAGATCGAGGTCGACCGGCTTGGCGATATAGTCGGAGGCGCCGGCCTCGAGGCACTTCCGGCGGTCGCCCTTCATCGCCTTGGCGGTCACCGAAATCAGCGGAATGTCGGCGATTTCAGGCCGGCGCCTTATTTCCCGCATCGTCTCGTAGCCGTCCATCTCAGGCATCATGATGTCGACCAGCGCCACGTCGATGTCGCGCATCTCCTCAAGCAGCGCTATGCCGTCGCGCCCCCGTTCGGCATGCAGCACCTCGATGTCATAGGTTTCGAGCACGCTGGTCAGGGAGTAGATGTTGCGGATGTCGTCGTCGATTATGAGCACCTTGGCGCCGGCCAGGTCGGCGTTCTGGACCTTGCTGGAGATTGCCGGGACATGTCCGGCGCGCTCGCTGCCCGGCAGCATCTGCGAAATCAGCAGCGAGAGCTGGGCGGCGTTCTCGGCGCGCGGCACCTCGGACATCTCCGGATGCAGCGCAACGGCCTGCTGCAGCACGTCGGCATACGGGGAGAAGAACACCAGGCGCGGCAGGGATCCGGCAAGATGGTCGGCGGCCTCCTCGAGGATCTGCGCGTCCTCCTTGGCCGAACGGCCGAAGCCGAGCACCACCGCATCGTAGCCTTCCGCGACCGCTTTCCCGGCGCCGGCGGCGACGCCAGGCAGGGCCGTCACACGCGTGATGCCGTCGCGGATCGCCTCGACCAGCGACAGGCGGCGGTCGGCATCGGGATCCACCACCAGGACGGTGCGCTGCGCGCGCGCTTCGCTCTCCCGGATTGCGTCCAGAATGCTGGCCAGTCCGTCGGAGGAAACCGGCTTGGCCGACACGCTCGCCGCCCCGTGGTCGATCAGCTGGTCGACATGTTCTGCTCCGGAGATCACATGAATCGGAATGCCCGCAGTCTTCGGGTCATGGCGCAGCAGGTCGAACAGCACC
>JAJFMR010000430.1 GCA_020696915.1 Rhizobiaceae bacterium
TCGACCGGCGCAAAACGACGCGATTCAGGATCGACCCGACCGGCCTCGTGGTGGCGGCTGAACGCAACGCTCAGCCGGCGGTGTGGGTGTCGTGCGACGACGTCGAAAACCTCCCCGAAGACGCGCCGCAGATTTTCTGGGCGCGGCCGGGAACGACGCTGAAGACCGTCATGCTGGCCATGCACCGCTCGCAGACGGCGCCCGTCGCGCTGTTCGACGAAAGCTCCCGCTTCGTTGGCGCGATCGGCGTCAGGGACGTGCTGCGGGCGGTGTTGAGGAGATGATGTTTCTGCCGCCCATGTAAGGGCTGGCGCCTGCCGTTGCGCCCGGCCGCCCGGCATTGCAAACTCGCGCACCAGACAGCGTGGCGAATTCGCTTGTTCGGATGCGCCGACGAGAACGATGCGGCGGCTGACCGCGTTTCTGCAGCGCCGCCATGCAATCTGCAGCTGAGCCAGTCGGCCGATGCCAGCAACCATCAACCTCCCGCGCACGAAAGTCCTGCCGAAGACGGAGCGGCCAAAGCTCCACAAGGTCATCCTCGTCAACGACGACTTCACGCCCCGCGACTTCGTGGTCACGGTTCTGAAGGCCGAGTTCAGCCTCAACGCCGACCAGGCCTACCGGGTGATGATCACAGCGCACCGGCGCGGGGTGTGCGTGGTCGCCGTTTTCCCGAAGGACGTGGCGGAAACCAAGGCGACACGCGCCACCGACGCCGGCCGTGCAAAAGGCTATCCGCTGATGTTCACGACGGAGCCCGAGGAATAGACACTCGCGAAAAAGATGTGTCACGCGAAAGCACTGCTGGGAATTCCATGGCATGGATGCCCGAGTGTCGCTCCGCTCCCTCGAGCATGACGAAATGATAGACCATGGCCCACCTTGGAAGGTATCTTGGCAGGGCGTACCAGGCGTGCTCGGGATGATGGGCGATAGGCGTCAGCCGACGGATGCGGCCGGCGCGTTCTACCTGCCTTCGCGATACCACATGCTGCCCAGCGCAAAGAGCAGCAGGCCGAGCCCGAAGAAGCCGCCGAACAGCGGCACCCGCGACACCGACTTCAGAACGCTGTCGTTGGTGGTCCTCAGCCCGATCCAGTCGCTGCCGGCCGCACTGGCCGCGCCGCGGACGGGCACGATGCCGGGCAGCGACACGCCGGTCGATCCGGCGATGCGGCGCACCGAACCGCCGGTTGCCTCGGCCACCGGCTGGAGCACGCTTTCGGTGGACACCGTGTCGGCGAATTCCGGGGCATTGACGGGGCCGACATGGGCGAGCGCCGAGAGATCGCCATTGCCGACCTGGTAGAGGCCGATCTCGTCCGTCTCGACGGAGCCGGTGAAGACGCCGTCCGAGGAAGGCGCCAGCGGCACCGACAGCGTCTTCCCCGACGGCGATATCACCAGCGCTTCGCCGGGATCGTCGCGCATCGTCTGACGGGCAATGTCGAGGGTCATGCCGCGCCCCGACGCGGTCAGGCGCTCCTCTTCGAGCTCCGGCTCCTTCATCAGCCAGTGGGCGATGCGGCGGTAGAGAGCGACATGCGGGCCGCCGCCTTCAAAGCCGCGGGCCCACAGCCAGCCCTGATCCGACAGGAGCATGCCGACCCGGCCCTCGCCCTTGCGGTCGAGCAGGAGCAGGGGCTGTTCGTCGGGGCCCTTCATCACCACTTCGCCTTCCGGCTGCTGGATGCCGATGAGCCGGAACCAGCGGCTCCATTTCGGAGGTTCGGAGGCAGAACCGTCGAGGCCGCGGGTCACCGGATGCCGCTTGCCGATATCGGTCAGGCGCGGAAAGAAGGGCTGATCGATGACCTGGCCGGTCGGCATGGCCGGCAGGGCCGCCATCAGCGGCGTCCTGGCGATCGACTGGTCGCCGGCATATTCGGGCCCGGCGGCGATGAGCAGCGCGCCGCCCTTCTGCACGTATTCGGCGATGTAATCGTAATAGAGGATCGGCAGGACGTCGCGGTGCTGGTAGCGGTCGAAGATGATCAGGTCGAAATCATTGATCTTCTCGACAAACAGCTCCCTGGTCGGGAAGGCGATTAGCGACAATTCGTTGATCGGCGTGCCGTCCTGCTTCTCCGGCGGACGCAGGATGGTGAAATGGACGAGATCCACGGAGGCGTCGGACTTGAGCAGATTGCGCCAGGTGCGCTCGCCGGCATGCGGCTCGCCCGAAACCAGCAGCACGCGCAGATTCTCTCGAATGCCGTCGATGATGGCGATGGCCCGGTTGTTGGTGTCGGTAAGCTCGCCGTCGGCCGGGTCGATTGCCAGCTCGACGATGTTGCGGCCCGCATTCGGGATGACGATTTCCAGCGGCATCTCTTCGCCGACCACTGCACGGTCCGTCGCCACGGTTTCGCCGTTGACCAGCACGCGGACTTCCACCTGGCCGGCTTCGCCGTCGGTTGCGATGACGCGGTAGGTCATCGCCAGCGGCTTGCCGACCAGCCCGAAGCGCGGGGCGTTCTCGAAACGTATGCGCCGGTCGCTTTCGCCTTCGTCGCCGGTGATCAGCGCGTGCAGCGGCGCGTCGAAAGGTGGTGCGGCGGAGGGTGCGTCGTGAACCTGGCCGTCGGTGATCATCACCGCGCCGGCGACCCGCGAGGGCGGCACGTCGCGAAAGGCGCTGTCGAGCGACGAGAACAGCCGCGTTTCGGCACGTTCGTCGGCGGCGTCGGCACGCCCGGCCTCGACCACGCGCACCTCGAACTGCCGGAACCGGGCGAGGCGTTCCTGCAGGCCGGCGAGCGCGGCGCTGGTTTCAGCCTGGCGATCGCCGATGTCCTGGCTCTGGCTGCGGTCGACGACCAGCGCGACGACGCTCTTCAGCGGCTCGCGCTCTTCGTCGAGCAGCACGGGATTGACGAGCGCCGCGGCAAGCGCCAGCAGCGCGGCGAAACGAAAGGCGGCGCCGCGCTGACGAAGGACGAGGCCGGCCAGCGCCAGAGCGAGCACGGGGGCGAGCACGGCGGCAAGCAGCGGCCATGACAGCAGAGGCTCGAAGGCCAGCGACCAGTTCATGCCGCTCTCCGCGTGCCGGCGACCGGTGGCTTCCGCATGATCCTATTGCCCCAGCCGCTCGAGCAGGACCGGAACATGCACCTGGTCGGACTTGTAGTTGCCGGTCAGCATGTACATCATGATGTTGACCCCGGCGCGGAGCGCATGGATCCGCTGCAT
>JAJFMR010000431.1 GCA_020696915.1 Rhizobiaceae bacterium
GGGAAGCTGGGCGTAGAAAGTCGGAAAACCATCCCGGCCAAACGTCATCTGGCCGTCCGGGAACATCGCGACCGCCGACGCGAGCAGACCGGAACGCCCCGACAGCGCGGTGCGATGCTCGCGGCGCGCCTTCGCCCAGAGCGTGGCGCCGGCGGCGGCGAAGGCGAGGACGGCGGCGGATGTCGTCAGCATGATCGGATACCGGCGGCGGGATTTGCCGCCGCCGGATGCCTGCTCAATAGGCCTGAGGACGTGGCCAGGGCATGGTGAACTGGTCGCCCCGGCGTACGAAACGGTAGCGCCAGAAGTGGAACCACAGCGATGCGATGATGTAGAAGCACATCATTGCGATCAACTGGGTGCCATAGCCGAGAAAGACCGCGAAGTAGGTCGCCGAGCAGAGTACCAGGAGCAGGATCGCCGGGAGCGGGTGGAAGGGGTGGACGTAGCCCCGCTTGATGGAACCGAGCGGCCATTTGCGGCGGAACATGATCATGTTGAAGGTCATGAACGTGTAGCCCAGCAGGCCCGACAGGATGGAGAAGGTGATCACCTGGTCGAGCGGCGCGCCGAGCGCGAAGATGAGGGCGATCGGCACCAGGAACACGATGGAACGATATGGTGTGCGGTGGTGCGGGTGAACGGCTCCGAACCAGGTCGGCAGATAGCGGTCGCGACCCATCGAGAACCAGGCCCGGGAGGCGTCGTTGATGCAGCCATTCGCGGAAGCGAGGGTGGAGAAGATCGTGCCGATGAAGAGCAGCACCATCAGTCCGCTGTTGCCGGTGACGCGCGCCGCGTCGAAGAGCGGCGTGCCGGCCTGACCGAGATATTCCCAGGGTATCAGGCCCGAACAGACATACCAGGTCATCGTCGCGGCCATGAGGAGCGTGATGATGCCGGCCATGGTCCCGTAGGGCAGCGAGCGCGCCGGCGAACGAACCTCCTCGGCTGCCTGGCAGGTGCCCTCGATGCCGAGATAGTACCAGAGACCGAAATGCAGCGCCGCGATGATTCCCAGCCAGCCGTAGGGCAGCGGTTCGCTGGTGATGGCCGAAAAGTCCAGCTGCACCGCGGAGGCGCCGAGTTGCACCGACAGGAACAGCACGATGATGGCCACGAAGGCGATCGCGGTGATGACGAAGTTGAAGGTCAAGGTCGCCAGCACGCCGCGGTAGTTGAGCCAGGCCAGGAACATCACGGTAAGAATGATGAATGGCTGCTGGTCAAGTCCGGAGTGGCCCTGCATCCCGGCGACGGCGTCGAGCAGGAACCCGACGGTAATCGCATTGGCCGCCTCGAGCATGGTGTAGGCCATGACCAGGAACAGGCCCACATTGAAGGCCATCAGCGGCCCGACGATGTGCTTTGCCTGGGCATACTGGCCGCCGGCCGCCGCGACCGTCGAGGTAACCTCGGAATCGATCATGGCGACGCAGGTGTAGAGCAGGCCGGCAAGCCAGCAGGCGACGAGGCCGGCGATCATGCCGCCTTTGCCGACCGAGAAATTCCAGCCCATATATTCGCCGACCAGCACGATGCCGACGCCCAGGGCCCAGACGTGTCCGGGACCCAGAACGCGCAGCAGTTGCAGCCGCTGATCTTGCTGCGTCGAGGCAGCGACGGAAGCAGTGGTCATGACCAGTCCCCCCCTCAGATCTGGTGACGTTCCTGCGTGAGCTCGATCTCGCCTTCGCGCGATGAGGTCAGCAGGTCGTTGTCGTAGGTGGAATCGATCCTTGCCAGATCGATGAGCAGATAGGCGCCGAAGCCCACGGACAGGGCCCAGGCCGCGTATTCGAGAAAATTCCAGAAGTCCATGTCGTCCTCCCCTTACCGGCGGCCGCCGAAGCGCTCTTCGATGACGTCCCGGTATTCCCTGTCCGAAAGCCTGACGACGAGCACGAAGTAGCCGACCACCAGGATGGTCATGACGATCAGTGCCATCCAGCTGAAGCTGTAGTCGAAGCGGGCGGTGATGATGTCGCTGGCAGCGGCGGGGTCGGTGATGCCGAGTGCGGCCCACTGCTGCTGCTCGGTCGCGTTCTGGCCGAGCGCCTCCCAGGTAGGATTGTCGATCGGAGCCGGCGTCTTGGCGGCGCCGGCGAGGCCGAGATAGAGCGGTATGTATAGGGCACCGACCGTCAGCATGAGTAGAACGAAGACGTCGACGATCTGCCCGACCAGGCCCTGCTTGGGTGGTTGATAAGCCATTTTCCCCTCCCCTCAGCCGCGACGCTTGCGCATCTCGTCGAGATGCTTGAGGTCGAGGCTGTAGATGAACTGCTTGTCGTCCGTGTAGTGGCGCAGCATGGCGACGATAGCTGCCGTGTTGAGGGCCAGCACCCCTGCGCCGGAGATCACCAGGATAGTCCTGATGGCCCCGTTTTCTATTGCCGGCCAGATGCTGAACAGCACGAACAGAAGCACGCACCATAGCCCCACGACGAAGGCCGTGGCGCCGATGCGGTCCCGGTTGTGCATGCGGTCGATGCGGTCGCTGAGCGAGGGTGCGACCGTCCCTTCCCGAGTGGCGACTGACATTTTTCCTCCCATCCCATTCCCGATTATGGCGTTCCCGATCTTACCTTGCTTCGGAGGCAAAGAATTTGCCTCACAGGAATGTCAGACTGAATATTCAGACCATGTCAAGAAATCGATGTGCTGCAGTGCAACATACGCTCAGGCAAAAGCCTGGCTGGACGATTCCACTCCGAACTCGGCAGCTGAATCGACAAGCAGCCGCCAAAGCGTGTCCGAAAAACTCGTGAATACGAGCATACTGTAGACCGGTCCGCCGGCATCGCCCGACTCACGCCACAAGGTGACACCGGTGTGGTCGATCGAGGTCATGGCCGCAGATCCCGTGGGGAACACGAGCGGATCGAGGTCGAGGGACGACACCTTGGCCAGCAGTTCCACGGCCTTCGGTCCCGCAACCCGGAAGAGGGCGCGGCCATGCGACTGATCGGAGAGCGACGCGACGCCCGCGAAGGCCGCCTCCATCTCCGGCCTGGGCCTGGCATCGTGCAGCAGCGCCAGAAACTGGTCGGGTCCCGACCAGACGAGGGTGACGTCCGGCGCGAAGCTCGCCGCGGGCAGCTCGGGAGGCCGGGCGCCGAAACATGTTTCCGCGGCGCGCGCCGTAGCCTGCCATCGACCGCGACGCGCCATGACCTGGAAAAGACGGGTGG
>JAJFMR010000432.1 GCA_020696915.1 Rhizobiaceae bacterium
TCACGCGCGCCTGCAGCTCGGGATCGGCGGCGGCTCCGCCATTAGTGCCGAGATTGAACACCGGCAGCGTGCCTTCGAAGAGGCGAGGAATGACCGATCGAATCGAGTGGCAGTCGTAGAGCACGATTTGCGCGTGCTGATCGCGCAGCCTTGCTATCTCGTCCTCGATTGCCGCGTGATAGGGCCGGAAATAGAGGTCGCGCCGCCGTGCGGTTTCGGCGGCATCGGGGGCTGCCCCCGGCAGATAGAGCGGATCGCCGTCGAAGGTCTCGATCGGGCAAAGGCCGGTGGTCGCCTGGCCCGGGTAGAGCGAGGCGCCCGATGGGTCGCGGTTGACGTCCATGACCGTGCGCGAAATCGCCGTTTGGATGACTGTGGCGCCCAGATCCGCCGCGAAGTCATAGAGCCGGTCGATCCACCAGTCGCAGTCCCGCCGCCCGAGCCATGGGGAGACGAGCCGCGGCTCCAGATCGGCGAGGTCGGTTCCGGTATGCGGAAGACTGACGATCAGCGGCGCGTCGCCACGGGTCACGGAAAGCCAGGAGGTATTCATGCGGCGGCTCCGGAAAAATCAGGCGATGGCCGCGGGGCGGCCGCTGAGGGTGGTCGCATCCGTTGCATCAGGCGGCTGTCCTCGAAATCCCAGGTAATGTCACCGCGTTCGCCGCCTCCACGACAGTGCCGCTCCTCACCAGTCCGATCGCCTTTTCGATGTCGGGGTGGAAGTGGCGGTCGTCGTCGAGATGCGGCACCTGCGCCCTGAGCACGCCGCGGGTCGCCTCGAGCGGCCGGCTCGATGTCAGCGGCGCATGGAAATCGCACCCTTGAGCGGCAGCGAGCAGCTCGATCGCCACGACCGCAGCCGCGTTTTCGACCATCGGCAGAAGCCGGCGGGCACCATGGGCAGCCATCGACACATGGTCCTCCTGGTTGGCCGAGGTGGGGATCGAATCGACGCTGGCGGGGCAGGCGCGCTGCTTGTTCTCCGAGACCAGCGCCGCCGCCGTGACCTGCGGAATCATGAACCCGGAGTTCAGCCCGGGCTTCGGCGTGAGGAAGGCGGGCATGCCCGACAGAGCGGGATCGACCAGCATGGCAATCCGCCGCTCGGCCATGCTGCCGATCTCGCAGATGGCGAGCGCGATGATGTCGGCGGCGAAGGCGACCGGCTCGGCGTGGAAATTGCCCCCTGACAGCGCCTCGTCCAGGTCCGAGAAGATCAGCGGATTGTCGGAGACGCCATTCGCTTCGGTTTCGAGCGTATCGGCAGCCTGACGGAGCACGTCGAGCACCGCGCCCATGACCTGCGGCTGGCAGCGCAGGCAGTATGGATCCTGAACGCGCGGATCGCCCAGGCGATGGGAATCGCGGATGGCGCTGCCTGCCATCAGCGCGCGCAACGCCTCGGCCGTCTCGATCTGGCCCTGGTGCCTCCTCAGGGCGTGGATGCGGTAGTCGAACGGCGCATCCGAGCCACGCGCGGCGTCGGTCGAAAGCGCGCCGGTGACCAGCGCCGACCTGAACAGGACTTCGGCCTCGAACAGCGCGGCGAGCGCATAGGCCGTCGAGAACTGGGTTCCGTTGAGAAGCGCCAGACCCTCCTTGGCGCCGAGCACGACCGGCTTCAGCCCGCCCGCGGCAAGTGCATCGGCGGCAGGCAGCCGCCGGCCTCCTGCAAAGGCTTCGCCAATGCCGATCATCGCCGCCGCCATATGCGCAAGCGGCGCAAGATCGCCGGAGGCACCGACCGAGCCCTGGGCCGGAACGACCGGGATGATTTCGCGCACCAGCATGGCTTCCAGCATCCGGAGCGTTTCAGGACGAATGCCGGAAGCGCCCTGCCCGAGGCTTGCGAGTTTCAGCGCCATCATCAGCCGGGCGACGGCCGCCGGCATCGGCTCGCCGACGCCGGCGGCGTGCGACAGGACGATGTTGCGCTGCAGCGATGCAAGGTTGTCGGCATCGATGCGGACCGTGGAGAGTTTCCCGAAGCCGGTATTGATTCCGTAGACGGGTTCGCCCTTGGCCAGGATGCGCGCCACCGCTTGCGCGCTCGCCTCCACCCCCGGCCAGCAGCCCTCGTCGAGCCTCGGCCTGGCGCCGGAATACACCGCGCGCCAGTCGGCCAGCGCGCTCCGGCCTGGCGTCACTGTAATTTCATTCATTCTCCCCTCCACACCCGCGCATGCAGCGGATTCAGTCCCATGCGATAGACGAGTTCGGCCGGCCGCTCGATGTTCCAGACCGCAAGATCGGCCCATTTGCCGGCCTCCAGCGTGCCGGTGCGGCCCGCGAGGCCGAGCGCGCGGGCAGCCTCTCGGGTGACCCCGGCAATGCATTCTTCGACGGTCATGCCGAACAGCGTTGCCGCCATGTTCATCGCCAGGAGCAGCGAGGTCAGCGGCGACGTGCCGGGATTGCAGTCAGTCGCCACCGCCATCCTGACGCCGTGCCGGCGGAACAGGTCGATCGGCGGCTTTTTCGTTTCTCGGATGAAGTAGAAGGCGCCCGGCAGGATTCCGGCGACGGTTCCGGCCTTCGCCATCGCCGCTGCGCCCTCCTCGTCGGTGTATTCCAGATGGTCGGCCGACAGCGCCCCGAACTTCGCGGCAAGGGCGGCGCCGTGCAGGTTGGAAAGCTGGTCGGCATGCAGCTTCACGGGAAGACCGAGCGCTTTTGCCTTTTCGAAAACGCGCGCGATCTCCTCGGGCGAAAAGGCGATGCCTTCGCAGAACGCGTCGACGGCATCGGCCAGGCCATCCGCAGCCAGCGCCGGGAGCATCTCGTCGACGACGCGGTCGATATAGCCCGTCCTGTCGCCCTTGCCTTCCGGGGGCAGGGCGTGAGCCCCGAGGAAAGTGGTGCGGATGCCGACCCGCCGCTCGTTTTCCAGGCGGCGGGCTGCACTGAGCGATTTGCGCTCGTTTGCGAGATCGAGGCCGTAGCCCGATTTGATCTCGACCGTGGTGGCGCCCTCGGCAATCAGCGCGTCGAGCCGCGGCAGCGACTGGCGGACCAGTTCGTCCTCGCTGGCGGCGCGGAGCGCCCTGACGGAGGCGACTATTCCTCCACCGGCGCGTGCCACGTCCTCGTAGCTCGATCCGGCCAGCCGCATCTCGAATTCGTTGGCGCGGTCGCCGGCGTAGACGAGATGGGTATGACAGTCGATCAGGCCCGGCGTGATCCAGCGG
>JAJFMR010000433.1 GCA_020696915.1 Rhizobiaceae bacterium
GGAGGCCCGAGGTCGGCGTGGAAAGCCCGGCGATCAGCCGGAGCGCCGTCGACTTGCCGCACCCCGACGGGCCGAGCAGGCTGAGGAAGTCGCCTTCCCGGATCACCAGGTCGACGCCGCCGAGCGCGGTGACGCCGTTGGAAAAGGTCTTGCCGACGCCGCGCAGCGCCAACAGCGGCTTGCCTTCCGCCGCCTGCCGGCCGGGCATGATCGTCTGCAACTGGTGCAGCATGCGGCCTTTGTCTACTTCTTAAGCTCGAGGCCTACGCCCTTGTTGACGAACTGCAGCGTGTAGGCCTTCGAGATGTCGATGTCCGCGGCGACGACCTTCGCCTTCACCATCGTGTCGTAAAAGCTCTTGATGTGCTCGTCGGTCATGGCGCCGATGCCGAGTTTTTCGGTGTCGCCCGAATCGACGATGCCGAACTCCTTCAGCTTCTCGATGGAGAAGGCGATCTGCTCGTCGGTGATGTCGGGATTGTCCTTCTTGATCGCCTCGTTGGCAGCCTTGTTGTCGCCGTAGAGATAATTGTACCAGCCCTTGGCCGAGCCATCGACGAAGCACTGGACGACCTCCGGCCGCTTGTCGATCGTCTCCTGCATTGCCTCGATGGTCGTGGCGTAGGTGCTGAAGCCGAAATCCGCCAGCAGGAAGAGGTTGGGCATGAAGCCGCCTTCCTTCTCGACGGCGAATGGCTCGGAGGTGACATAGCCCTGCTGGATGGACTTCGGATTTGCGATGAACGGCGCCGGGTTGAACGTGTAGGGCGCCCGTTTGGCCGGATCGAAGCCGTAATCCTCGACCATCCAGAGGAAGAAGCTCTGCGCCCCCTCGTCGCCGATGATGTACTGCTCGGCGTTCTTGAGATCCTCCCATCTGTCGAGCCCCTGCCCCGGATGGGACATCATGACCTGCGGCTCCTTCTGGAAACTCGCCGCGACGACTCTGAGCGGGATGTTCTGCTCGACTGCCGAGAACGCCTGCAGCAGGTTGCCGCCCATGTAGAAATCGATCTTGCCGGCGAGCAGCAGCGGTCTGAGGCTGCCCTGCGGACCGCCCGGCATTATGGTGACCTCGAGACCGCACGCAGCGTAACTGCCGTCGGCCACCGCCTGGTAAAAACCGCCGTGCTCGGCCTGGGCCAGCCAGTTCGTCCCGAACGTGACCGGGACCGCAAGGGCAGCCGAGACGGAAGCGCCGCAGATCACCGATGCGGCCGCGGCAATCTTCGAGACACGATTCATTGAAACCAACTCCCTGTGCTTTTTTCCGGCGTGCTGCCGTGAATTTCGTTTGCAGTTGAACACCCGTGCCTCGGCCGGGGCCGCCGCAGTCTCCTGCGCACCGTCCCCGCGACTCGCGAACACCGTGGCGCCGGCCATCACCGAGACCCATCGTGCCCATTTTTCGGACCTGAGTCCATTGACACGCTTCGCGTCCTCAGGTTGCGGAAAGCGGGTCCGGGGGCGTAACAGCGATGGCAGGAGCGAGCGCTTGCCCGCCGTCGCCCCGTCGATTAGCGTTTGGGCTTCCATGACGAGATTCCTGACCCCTGCCGGCATGAGGCCACCGTTCGCACGCTACAGCCATGGCGTCGAGATCCCGCCGGGAAAGCGGCTGCTGCTCTGCTCGGGGCAGCTCGGCATTGCCGCCGACGACACGGTCCCCGATGACGCCGCCGCCCAGGCCGAGTTGTGCTTCGCCAATATCGAGATGATCCTGGCTGAGGCGGGCCTCGGTCTGAAGGACGTCGTGAGGATCAACGCCTTCGTCACCGACCGGGCGCATCTTGCAGCCTACATGGCGGTTCGCGACCGGCTCTTCACCGAACCGGCTCCGGCCTCGACGCTGATGATCGTCTCCGGCTTCGCCAGGCCGGAATTCAAGGTGGAGATCGAGGTGATCGCCGCGGGAGCACCGTGATGCGGAACTCGATCGTGTAAATAGACCCCCTCGGGTCGCCCGGAACGCGGCGCTTGCCCGGTGTCGGCCAGCGGCACGAGCCCGCGACGAAGGTGGTCACAGGATTACGGCGGTCCCTCGTCCCGGCGGGCCAATCTCAGGTCTGCGCCAGGCAGAAGGCAGTCAGCCCGGCCAGACGGTTGTGTCTCATCAGCGGCAGTTCGGCATTCGACAAGGTAGACAGCATCTCGTTCACAAACCGGTGGTGGAGATGCAGTTGAGAGCGCGCCGGGGCGTTGTTGTGCAGCGCCCTCTGCAGCAGCCGGCTGGCGGCAGCAATCGGGAAAACCGCTCCGAAACAGTAGGCGCCGTGGCGCACGGTCAGCCCGGCGCTTGCGAGCACTCTCTCCAGTCCGGGAAGGGTGTAGCGTCGCCTGTGCTCCAGAAAAACGTCATGACCGCTCCACAGAAACTGGAAGGCCGGCACGGACACGAGGAAGGTGCAGCCATTCGGCACCTTGCCTGCATAAGAGCGCAGCAGGCCCACGTCGTCGTCGACGTGCTCCAGGACATCCATCATGAGCACGAGGCTGGCATCGACGCTGTCGACGGAGCGTCGGAAATGGATCGGCTTCCCCGCCTCGAGCCCGTCGAATTCGCGCTCGTAACTGGTGTCGACGCACCATGCCTCGGTCGCAGGTGAGTGGGCCAGCAGATAGCGCGAGAAGAAGCCGGAGCCGGCCCCGACATCCATGACCGCGGAAAACTCCGTCCCGGCGAGCAGGCGCGAAACCGCCTTGGCTTTCGACCGATAGTACCAGTGGTCCGCGACCCGGTCGCCGAGAGCATCCTGCTCCTTGAGGTCCATGGTGTTCCCCTTGACCTCTCGGAGAGCTTCCCCGCCAAGCGCCAACATACGGAAATGACGGAAAACCCGTCGGCGGTCACGGCTGGCGAGCTGCCCTTGAGCGATGGCCGTCCACCGGCTGCTATTGTCGCCCGCTTGGCGGATTTGGCAAGAGTCGTTCAGGGATCGCCGAATGCCTGCCGCCGGTCAAAGCCTGCTCAGAAAAAGCCCCCGAAGAGCAGCAATGCCGCCCCGATGAGGAGCGCCGCCAGCCCGGGCCAGTTCGATCCGACGCCGAGAAAGCCGAGGCCGCGGCTTGGCGGCTCCAATGTGCCCGTGCCGGCGGAGGATCGGCCCTGTCCGCTCAGCCGCCCGCGCCATATGGCCTGGCTCGCCAGATAGACAATTCCGCCGATGAACAGCAGCGCCCCGACC
>JAJFMR010000057.1 GCA_020696915.1 Rhizobiaceae bacterium
CCGGTATCCGGTCGCCGGCCGCGAGCAGGATGGAGGTTCCAGGTTCGATCTCCTCGAGCGGCACGTAGCGCGTCCTGCCCTCGTCGAGAACCACGGTGGCGCCGAGCGGCGCGAGCCTTGCCAGCCCTGCGACAGCCGACCGCGCCCGCTCCCGCATGGCGTGGTCGAGCGTGCGTCCGATCAACAGAAAGAACAGCAGGGACACCGCCGCGTCGAAATAGGCGTGCTCGGCGTTCTGCAGCGTGTCATAGAGACTGAGGGCGAAGGCAAGCGACACGCCGAGCGAGATCGGCACGTCCATGTTGGTGCGGCCGTGGCGGAGTGCGGACCATGCTGAGCCAAAGAATATCCTCCCCGAATACAGGATGGCGGGAAGCGCCAGCACCGCGGAAATCAGGTGAAAAGCATGTCGGGTTCCTGCATCGGCACCCGACCAGACCGACACGGACAGGATCATGATGTTCATCGCCGAAAACCCGGCGACCGCCAGCGCCCGGACAAGGCGCGCCATCTCCGGGTCTGCCGGGTCCTGTCCCGACGAAAAAAGGTGCGCTTCGTAGCCGATCGAGCGCAGTGCGCCGATCAGGTCCGGCGGCGATCCGGCCTGATCGCGCCAGGTGACGGCAACCCGCTTCAAGGACAGGTTCACCCGCGCTGTTGCCACCCCCGGGAGGCGTGAGAGGGTCTTTTCGACCGCCGCCATGCAGCCGGCGCAGTGCACGCCAGGGACCGACAGATCGGTCTGGCGGATGCCGCCGCCGAGATCGCGGCTTGCGAGCCCGATCTCGTCGTTGAAGTCAGGCTGGACGCCGGCCAGCATCCGGGTGTCGGCGGGCGTGCAGCACGTCATACCCAGACCTCGCCGCTCTCCGACCGTGTCAGCGCATCGCCCGGTAGGCATGCCAGGTGGCGTGGCCGAGCAGCGGGAAGATGACGATAAACCCGACGAGCGCCGTTCCGACGCTGATCGTGAACAGGGCAAGCACGATGGCGCCCCAGGTGATCATCGGAACGAGATTGTTCCAGACCATGGCCATGCTCGTGCCCATGGCGGTCAGCGCATCGGTTCGGCGATCGAGCAGCATCGGGATGGAAAACACGCTGATCGCGAAGCCGAAGGCGGCGAACAGCCCGCCAGTCAGGGTGCCGACCACCAGCATCGCCCAGCCGATGGGAGTTGTGAAGAGAATGCCGATCGTGTTCTCGAAGCCAGGAAATGGCCTGACGCCGAAAAACAGCGCATAGATGAGCACGGCCGCCCGCATCCATAGAAGCATCAAGAGGCAGAGCAGGACCCCTGTGAAGAATAGTTGCGCACCGGCTCTTGGCCGCACGAACAGCATCCTTCGCAATGTCGGGCGCTCGCCGATTTCTAGCACCCGGCTCTTTTCGTAAAGACCGATCGCCAGGAGCGGCGCGACGATCATGTAGCCGGCCAGCGCAGGGAGGAGAATGTAATCCCGTCCCGACGCAAACAACCTCCAGAGGAGAAAGGCCGTGACGAGGAAGATTGCCCCTCCGTAGGCAAGGCTGAGCGCCGGCTGCACGGTCAGGTCGCGCCAGCCCGCCTGCAGCCATTCGAACGCGGCCCGGGCAGGGAGGTGGCGTTGCCGCTCCGGATTGCGTGTCTCCGCCACGCTGGAAGTCTCACTGAGCAGCCAGTAGGATTTTTTCGCCTGGGCCATTTCTCTCGACCTTTCAGCACGCGGGTTTGGCGGCCATGAACTGCCCTGCGCTTCCCGTCTCTTTGAGATGCGCGACACACTCCGGCTGCGATTGAATGGCCACGTAGATCAAATGCGCGTTCGCTATGACGAAGAGCACCGCGGCCGCCGCGGGGATGATCAGCCAGATCAGTGTCGGGATCCGGTGCTGCTTCCGGGCAGGGGCGATGGTCATGGATTTCCGGCGCTCATGGAGTCTACGTAAAGAGCGAGAATCTTGATTTCGGCGGCGGTCAGCCGCTCGTCCCAGGTCGGCATATGTCCGGAGCGGCCGCCGTGGACGGTACTCACGATAGTCTGCAGGTCGCCGCCATAGACCCAGTACGGATCCGTCAGATTGGGGGCGCCCACCTCCGGATCCCCCCGTGCGTCCTCCTTGTGGCAGGCGGCACAGGTCGTCATAAACACCTCGCGGCCGGCTGCGATCGCCTCGACGTTCCGGGCTGTCGAGTAATCGGGATTGCTCAGCGAAAACACGTAGCTCGCGACGCTGCTGACCTGTGCCCTGTCAAGCATGTCGTCGCGTCCGAATGCCGGCATCTGCGCGACACGGCTTTCCGGGTGAGGGGAGTTGATGCCGATCCGCATCGTTTCGGCGATCCCTTCGGGACCGCCGGCCCAGAGCCAGTCGTCGTCGGTCAGGTCGGGATAGTTGCTGCCTCCCTTGCCGTCGGTGCCGTGACAAGCGGCGCAATTGTCGCCGAAAAGCTGCCGGCCGGTGCCTTGCACGACCCGCATCAGCGGCTCGTTTGCCCGAATCTCGTCAAAGCTGCCGGTTTCGATCGCTTTGACCCAAGCGGATCTTTCAGCAGCCGCTTCGACCAGGTTTCTCTCGACCGTCTGCCACTGGTCGGTTCCCAGCAGACCCCTCGTGTAGGTGGTGCCGAGCGGCCAGGTCGGCATGAGGAACCACCACAGCAATGCGAAGACATGCGTGACGATCAGGAACATCAGCACGCCCCGCGGAACCGGGGTGTCGAGTTCCTTGATGCCGTTCCACTCATGACCGGTCGTGAGATGGCCGCTCACCGGGTCGCGTTCCTCTACCTCCTCCATGGGGTGTCGTCCTTGTCGAGAATATTCTTCTTGGCATCGTCGAACCTTTTTCGGTTCGACGGCAAGAACGTGTAAATGAGAACCGCGATAGAAAGCGCGATCAGGTAGAATAGCCCCCAGCTTTTCGAGAAGGCAACCAGAGTGTCGTGGTCGAGATCCATGACTTCCTCCCGATCGCTACTGTTGCGGATCCGGGGTTTCTTCAGACGCAGCTGTATTCTCGAAGGCCGCGCCGGTCAGCCGGCCGAGAACCTGCAGATAGGCGACCAGCGCGTCCATCTCCGTCACGCGCGTCGTGACGCCGTCGAACGCGCTGACCTGCGTCGCCTCGCCGTAGCGCTCGACAACCCCTGACGCGGGTTCGGTGTCGGGTGTGGCCTGCCCGAACGCATCCCTCGACGCGTTCTCGACCATTTCGTCGGTGTATGGAACGCCGACGGCCCTCTGCGCTTCGAGGTGCACTCCGAGGTCGCTCGTGTCGAGCGTCGCCCGCGCCAGGAATCGGTAAGCCGGCATGTTGGATTCCGGCACCACGTCGCGCGGATTGGTGAGGTGGGCAACATGCCAGAAATCGGAGTATTTTCCGCCGACCCGGGCGAGGTCAGGCCCGGTGCGTTTCGATCCCCACAACATCGGATGATCGTATTTCGACTCGACTGCGAGCGAGTAGGGCCCGTAGCGCTCGACCTCGTCGCGCAACGTGCGGATCATCTGGCTGTGGCAGGCGTAGCAGCCCTCGCGAACGTAGATGTTGCGTCCGGCGAGTTCGAGCGGCGTATACAGGCGCAGGTCGGGCGCCTCTTCCACCGTCTCGTCGATGGTGAATAGCGGCGCAATCTCGACGATACCGCCGACGCTGGCCGCGGCAATGATGGCGAGTGTGAAGCCGATGGCGGTGCGCTCGAGCTTGCGATGGAAAAGTTCGGGCATTGCTTCACTCCGCCGGGGTCGCCGCGCCGGCGGGCAGACCGGTGATCGGAATGTCGGCCCTCCTGGATGCCGACAGCGGCACGTGGCGTACGGTCATCCAGATGTTGTAGCAGGCGACGATGGCGCCCAGCAGGAACAGCAATCCGCCGAAGGCGCGCGCAATATAGTAGGGGTACATGGCCAGCAGCGAGTCGATGAACGAGTAGGCGAGCGTTCCGTCATCGGTATAAGTGCGCCACATCAGGCCCTGTATGATGCCTGAGTTCCACATGGCGAAGACGTAGACGAGGGTGCCGGCAAGCGCCAGCCAGAAATGCACCTCGACCAGGCCAGCAGAATACATCCGCTCGCGCTTCCAGAGGGTGGGAACGAGCGTGTAGAAGGACCCGAAGGTTATCAGGGCGACCCAGCCAAGTGCGCCCGCATGCACGTGCCCCACGGTCCAGTCGGTATAGTGGGACAGTGAATTGACCGGGCGTATGGCCAGGAACGATCCCTCGAACGTCGACAAGCCGTAGAACAGGACCGCTACCGTTATGAAGCGCAGCGTAGCGTCGTCGCGAACCTTGTGCCAGGCGCCGTTCAGCGTCAGCAGCGCGTTACCTGCCGACGCCCATGACGGAACGAGGAGCATTACGGAGAAGGTCATCCCGAGGTTCTGCACCCAGTGCGGAAGCGCCGTGTAGTGCAGATGATGGGAGCCGGCCCACATGTAGAAGAAGGTGATGCCCCAGAAGCTGAGGATGGACAGCCTGTAGGAGAAGATCGGCCGCCCCGCCCGGATCGGCAGGTAATAGTAAAGCATGGCAAGGAAGCCGGCGGTCAGGAAGAACGCGACGGCGTTGTGGCCGTACCACCACTGCACCATCGCATCCTGCACCCCCGCCCAGACCGAGTAGCTCTTGGCGTGTCCGAGCGAGACGGGCACTGCGACGTTGTTGACGATGTGCAGGATCGCCACGACCACGATGAACGCCATGTAATACCAGTTGGCGACGTAGATGTGCGGCTCCTTACGCCGCGCCAGCGTGCGCAGGTAGAGAACGAAATAGGTGATCCAGACGATGACCAGCCACAGGTCGGCGTACCATTCCGGCTCGGCATATTCCTTGGACTGGGTCAGCCCCATGAAATAGCCGGTGACGGCCAGCACGCAGAACAGGTTGAAGCCGAGCAGCACGAACCATGGGCTTACCTGCCCGGCCAGTCGTGCCCGCGAGGTCCGCTGCACGACGTGGAACGAAGTGGCGATAAGGGCATTGCCGCCGAACCCGAAGATCACCCCGGTCGTGTGCGCCGGCCGCAGCCGGCCGAAGCTCGACCAGGCGGCGTCGAAAGCCAGGTCCGGCCAGGCGAGTTGCGCGGCGACCCAGACGCCGATGAACATGCCGAACACCGCCCAGGCCATCGACAGGACGATGCCGACCTTTATCGGATCGTCATAATAAAGACCAAGCCGGTCCGTCTCGGGTTCCGGCTCGTAGAAGGAGGACAGTACGAAATAACTCAGGCCGACGCTGAACAGGATGACCAGAAGGCCGTGCACGCCGAGCGGGTCGGACCGACCGAGTGCCGCCATCGCAAGGCCGGCCATGCCCAGGACCAGCAGGATGATTGCCGATTGCCGGCGTTCGGACGTGGTCAGCTGTGCGATCAAGTCAATCCCCGTCTGCTTATCGGGTCAGCGGACTGGCGCCGCGAAGACCGTCCCCTTCCCATCGGCAATTGCGGCCGCGCCGGATCGCCGATTCATCCCCGGCCAAGTCCACAATGTCGTTCACTGCGAGAATGGCGTCAAACTATCTTTGAGGACGCGAGCCCAGGGCGATAGGCCGCGAACTGGCGGCATGAGCAACGGTCGCACGTCAATGGCGGCGAGCCCGCTCACACTGACCGCGCCGGCTGCAGAACCTCCATTTGACTGTCCCGGTGAATCTTCGTTCCTTCCATGCCCTGCTAACCCGAGGCACTGCGGACCGATTTGATCTGCGTCAATCTTGAGCGCGGCGATCCGTTGCGTCGTGTGGACCGGCGGGATCGTCGCTTGTCGCCGTCCATCAAGCCTCGCCTGCCGTCCTCCCACCGGCGGCGGGCAGCCTGAAGAACATGGCCAGCTGCAGGCTGCGGGCGATGCGCTCGGCACGGTCGATGAAGACTTCGGCTATATCTGGCGTGCACCTGTCCCTTGCGGTCTCCCGAAAAATTCCCAGCCATATGGCGAAGTCCTCTTCCCTCACGTCCTTGAGCTTCAGATGGGCGGGGACGGGGCGGCCCTGGTAGGCACCGGTCTTCAGGATGACGGAACACCAGAAATCCGTCATCTTCTCGAGATGCGGCTCCCAGTCGCCGGCGATCTCCCGGGCGAAGATCGGGCCGAGCCTGACGTCTTTGCGGACGCGTCCGTAGAAGTCGCGAACCAGGCGGCCGATGAATGCGCGGTCGACGCCGGAGATCGGTTCTTCGGCAACCGGTGCCGCCCTGCCTTGAAGAAATGCGTTCATTCTCATCGACCCGTTCGCCTGCTCGTACAACGGCGGGCGCAGGCGGGCAACGCAACAGCTTGTCACAGGCCGCCGCGAGGCGAACCGGGGCGTGGGCTCCCGTTTAATGCGGGAAGCAATCGTGTCCGGCCCAGCCACGCATCACAACTGGCTTGCCGCATTGCGGCGGGGTGTCGCCATCTCGGAACGAGAAAGCCATCGTGCGCATCGGCCGCCTTTACGGGTCGGAAACTTCTTGCGCAAAAAACAGTAGATCGGCGCGTCACGAGTGGCGAGCCGTGTTATAGGCAGAAAATACCTGCAAGCCGGCCTTCGAAATGCCGTTGCTGGCGCCGGGATACACTTGCAGTATGTTTCGCCAGGCCGGCGCTTTCCGCGCATGGGGCGAAGAGTGCGAGGACACTCGGCGGCACAGCCCGCCCGCCCGGCAATGCCCGGATCGCCGGGCGGAAGCACGTCGGGGCGCGGGGGGGCGGACATGCCGCAAATCCACGGATTGCTCGTCAAGGTGAAGGGTGACGGCGCCGCATTCGCGCAGGCCGCGAAGCATTTGCGAGCCGGCGCGCTGGAAGTGGAGCCGATCCTCCGGTTGCCGGGCGGCTCGGACGCCGGGGCGCTGGCGCCCGATCGCGGCGCAACCTGGCTAAAGGTCAGGCAGCGCCGTCCGAGATCGGGCAATGCATGGGACGAGGCGCATCGGCTGATCTCCCGCGCCGCGGCTTTCGCGACCGCCGGCGGGCCGGACATCATCGCGGTCGAGCCCGATTTCGAGCAGGTCTGGCTGCACGTTCCTCCCGACGCCGGCACGCCGTTTGCCGCCGCACCCGTCTGTGCCTTCGACGACCAAAGCCCGAACGGCGGGCAGGCAATCGGTCCGGGGAGAGGCTGGAATCTCGATGCTGGCTTCAGCCAGCTGGCGATGGCGCGCGAACGCGTCGGCTCGAAACAGGACAACGTGCTGGTCGCCCATCTCGACACCGGCTACGATCCTGCGCATGTGACCCTGCCGGAGGGTATCCGGCTCGACCTGCAGCGCAACTTCGTCGCCGGTTTCCCCCCGGACGATGCGCGGGATCGTGCGCCCGCCGGATCGCTTTTCGCCAATCGCGGACACGGCACCGGCACGCTCGGCATTCTCGCCGGCAACAGGCTGGACGGATCGACGCCGGGCTGGCCGGGCTACGACGGCTTTGTCGGCGCGGCGGCGCAGGTCCGTGTCGTCCCGGTACGGATCGCCGACTGGGTGGTGCGGCTGACCACCGGCACCATGGTACAGGGTTTCGACTATGCGCGTCAGAAGGACGCCGACGTGCTTTCCATGAGCATGGGCGGCCTGTCGTCCGGCGCGCTGGTGGATGCCGTGAACCTCGCCTATGAAAGCGGCATCGTTCTGGTGACCGCCGCGGGCAACAACATCGCCTTCGTGCCGTCGCCGAAATCGATCGTCTTTCCGGCCCGCTACCGGCGGGTCATCGCGGCTTGCGGCCTGATGGCCGACGGCCGTGCCTATGCCGGGCTCGCGGCGGGAACCATGCAGGGAAATTTCGGTCCGGACAGCAAGATGGCGACCGCGCTCGGGGCATTTACGCCGAACGTCCCGTGGCCCCAGATCGGCTGCGGCAACATCGTCGACATGGACGGCTCGGGCACTTCCGCGGCGACCCCGCAGATCGCTGCGGCTGCCGCGCTCTGGCTGGCGGAGCATCGGCAGCGCGTCAGCCAGTATTCGCGGCCCTGGATGCGGGTCGAGGCGGTGCGCCATGCGCTGTTCACCTCTGCCGGAAAGTCGACCGCGAAGATGAACGCCGCCGAGACCAGGCAGAAGATCGGCCAGGGCGTGCTCAGGGCGCATGGTGCGCTGGACGTTGCGCCGCCTGCCGAGAACCGGCTCTCCCGGCAGCCTCCGGCCGAGGCGTCCTGGCCGTGGCTGGATCTCGTGCTGGGCGGAGGCGTGAGCTTCGCTGCCTGCGGCGCCGATGGCCGGCAGGGCCGGATGCTGGCGCTGGAACTGACCCAGATGGCGCAGACGAGCGCCGCGGTCGATGCCGCCATGGCCGACCCGGACATGGATGCCGGCGAGGTCCCCGCCAGCGCCCGCAATCGCTATCTCGAGACAGCCCTCGATCACGGCAATCCTTCCGGACCACTGCGCAGGATGCTGGAGGACCTGCTGGCGAGGCCGGCACGACCGCTAACGGCCAGCGCCGTGCCGGCGGCCAGGCCGCAGGCCGTCAGGCGCAAGGTCCGGCAACCGCCGACGCCGGCGCGCCGGCTGCGCATCTTTTCGCTCGATCCTAGCGTCGGCAAGCGGCTGGACTCCGTTTCGGTGAACACGACCACGCTGTCGCTCCCGTGGGACGATCTGCCCGAAACGGTCGATCCGCTGAAGCCCGGGCCGATCGGTGAATATCTCGAGGTGATCGATGTCGATCCGGCTTCCGACCGTGTCTACGATCCCGTCGACCTGAACGCCAAGACCCTTCTGGCGCAGGACGGCCTTACCCCGTCCGAAGGCAACCCGCAGTTCCACCAGCAGATGGTCTATGCGGTCGCCATGACGACGATCGGCTATTTCGAGCGGGCGCTCGGCCGGCGCGCGCTGTGGGCGCCGCGCTACCTCGAAACGCGCACCAGGGACGGCGAGATGAGGTACCGGGGGGAGGAGGTGAAGCGGCTGCGCATCTACCCGCATGCTCTGCGCACCGACAATGCCTATTACAGCCCGGACAGGAAGGCGCTCCTGTTCGGCTACTTTCCGGCCGACAGCGTCCACGGCCAGACGACGTCCCCCGGTTCGATGGTGTTCACCTGCCTGTCGAGCGACATCATCGCCCACGAAACGTCGCATGCGCTTCTCGACGGTCTGCATCGGCGCCTGCAGGAAGCCTCCAATCCCGACGTGCCTGCCTTCCACGAAGCCTTTGCAGACATCGTGGCGCTGTTCCAGCATTTCACGCTGCAGGAACTCGTGGAGTTCGAGATGGCCCGCGCGAGAGGCAATCTTTCCGCAGCCGGACTGCTTTCGGGCCTGGCCCGTCAGTTCGGCGAGGGCAGCGGCCGGGCCGGCCCGCTGCGCGACTATGCCGAACCCCTCATGGCCGAACTGGATTACGACAAGACGATGGAGCCGCATGAGCGCGGCTCCATCCTGGTCTTTGCCGTCTACGAGGCCTTCCTGAAGATCGTCGCCAGGCGTACCGGGGACCTGATCTTGCTCGCCACCGGCGGCACCGGCATCCTGCCGCAGGGTTCGCTCCATCCGGGGCTTGTGCGGCGACTCGCCGAGGAAACCGGCAGGGCCGCGGAACAAGTCCTCACGATGTGCATCCGCGCGCTCGACTATTGTCCTGCCGTCGACATCACCTTCGGCGAATATCTGAGGGCGCTCATCACCGCCGACGTCGACGCCAGGCCGGCCGACCTTCTCGGCTACCGCCTGGCTTTCATGGAATCGTTCCGCAACTGGAAGCTGCTGCCGCCCGACGTTCGCACCGTCTCGGAAGAGACGCTCGCCTGGAACACCCTGGACGATCCGTCACCGCCCTGGCTTCGCGATCTGCTGAAGGACCTCGACCTCGGCTGGAACCGCGACCTCGACCGTTCCGAGATATTCCGGCTGAACGAGAAGAACCGCTGGCGGCTCTGGAGCGCGCTGCGCAAGGCGTTTGCTGCGGATCCGTCGCTCTATGCGCAATTCGGCCTGCTGCCCGGCCTGCCGCGCTACGCGCGCGACGGAAGGGTGCTGCGGGCGGCGCGCAAGGGCCAGTCGACGTTCGACGTGTTCAGCGTGAGGCCGACGCGCCGGGTCACCCCGGACGGTTCTTTCCGCACCGAGGTCGTGGCGGTCATCCATCAGCGCCAGCCGCTACCCGTCGACGGCAGCGACATGGCCAATGGCTGGTTCTGGTTCCGCGGCGGCGCCACGGTCATCATCGATCCGCGCAAGGGCCGGGAGGAAATACGCTACAGCATCGTCAAGAACAGCGGCAGCGCGGCGCGGCAGGAACGCCAGCGGCAGACGATTGCGGCGAACTGGATGTCCTTCTTGCACTCGCTCTATTTCGGGGAACGGGTCTCCGAGCCGTTCGCCGTGCTGCATCGAGGAGAGGACCATGGCTAGGCGGCCCCGGCGAGACGCATCGACGCGGCGCTCGAGATCCCGCGAGCACGACGCACCGGCGTCCGGGAGCGAATTTGCGGTGCGAATCCGGCATTACTGCCAGGGGATCGGCGACAGCCACCTGATCCGTTTCCCCAAGGCAGACGGCGGGTTCTTCTACTTGCTCATCGACTGCGGCGTGCACAGCTCCGCGGCGGGAGGCACGGCGACCATCCGGTCGGTCGTCGAGAACATCGCCGCCGTCACCGAAAGAATCGACGTGCTGGTCGTCACGCACGAGCATTGGGATCATGTATCGGGCTTCCTCACCGCCGCCGCCGAATTCAGGAACATCTCCATCGGCCAGGTCTGGATGCCGTGGACGGAAAACGGCGAAGACGAGTTGGCGCGGGAATTCGATACGTTTCGCGGAGCGGCGCTTGCCGCGCTGCAGCAAGTCGGGCAGAAGCTCGATCATGTCCGCGGGCTCGCCGGGCAGATGGCCGGATTGCGCGACGGATTGCAGGCCTTGCTCGGCTTCCAGTTCGGCGCGAAGGGCGAGCGCGTGCGGGCGGCCCGCGATGCCGCCGCCGCCATGGCGAAGACGGGCAAGCCGCTCTACCTCGCTCCTGCTCCTCAACCGATCACCGTTCCCGAAGTGCCCAATCTGCGCATCTGGGTGCTCGGGCCGGCGCGCGACCGCGACACGCTCCGGGTCGGAGTGCGGCCGGGCGGAACGGTCCGCCGGCCCGGCAACGAAACCTGGCAGGTGAACGGGGCAGCGCCCGGCGGACAGGCCGGCGATTCGGGTGCTCCTTTCGATGCCGGGGTAGGGACCAGCCTTGCCGACGCCATATCCGGGCAAGCGGCCGCGCCGGTCGTCGAGTT